>NZ_RCOE01000243.1:0-87255 GCF_004321495.1 Pseudomonas sp. Sample_10 | reverse complement strand
ATGTGCCGGCCTCTTCGCTGGCAAGCCAGCTCCCACAGGGTTTTGCGGCGTGCCTAAATCATGCGGCAACCACAGGACCTTGTGGGAGCTGGCTTGCCAGCGATGGCGGCTTTAGTGCCATCGATGCTGCATGTGCCGGCCTCTTCGCTGGCAAGCCAGCTCCCACAGGGTTTTGCGGCGTGCCTAAATCATGCGGCAACCACAGGACCTTGTGGGAGCTGGCTTGCCAGCGATGGCGGCGGATCAGGCGACAGGGATGCTGAATGCGTCGGCCTCTTCCGGCATCAAAGCCGAAACCGATCCACCGATTGCGACAATTGCCCGGCCAGGTTCGATAACTCGTCCGTCGTCGTAGCCGTTTGCCCGATTACTTTGCTGTTGCCTTCGGACATGCCGGCGATCATCTCGACCTGATGGGCGATTTCGTTGCTGGCCAGGCTCTGCTCGCCGATGGTGCGGCTGATATCGTTGACCAGTTGCGTGGTGTTGAGCGTGGCTTCGAGGATCTCGCGGATGGCGCGTTCGACGTCGGCAGTCACGGCCATGCCTTTGTCGACCTGGGCCACGCCCTCCTCCATGCTGATCACCGCTTCGCGGGTGCTTTGCTGGATGCGCGAGACCATGGCGGCGATTTCCTGGGTCGAGGCGCTGGTACGCCCGGCCAGGCTGCGCACTTCGTCGGCGACTACCGCGAAACCACGGCCCTGTTCGCCGGCACGGGCAGCCTCGATGGCGGCGTTGAGTGCCAGCAGGTTGGTTTGATCGGCGATGCCCTTGATGACCTGGATAATGCTGAAAATCCCTTCGGATTCCTTGTCCAGCGTGCGAATCACCTGCGCTGACTGCTGCGCCGAGCGGGCGATGCCGTCCATGTCGTTGACCACCTGATGGATCACCCGCCCACCATCCTTGGCCAAGGCTTCAGCCTGATTGGCCATATCCAGTGCGCGCTCGGCGTGCCGGGTGATTTCTTCGATGCTTGCCGTCATTTCACTGGCCGCCGCGGCCATGGTACTGGCGGCGGCGCTTTGCTGCTGGCTGCTGCCGGCGACTTCGTGGCAACCGCTGCTCAGTTGCTCGCTCATGCCGCTGACACCATGGGCATTGCTGCGTACCACTTCGATCATGCCGCGTAAATCGCGCTGCATGGTGGCGAGGCTGCGAATCAGCGTGCTGGCTTCGTCCTTGCGGGTCGGCTCGACGATGGTTTCGCTGAGGTTGCCGTGAGCGATGCGCTCGGCAATGCGGCTGGCCGTCTGCAAAGGCGCCATGATGCTGAGAATCACCCAGCGGCCCTGCGCCAACAGCAGCAACAGGCTGGCAACCAGAACGCAGGCAAGTGCGAAGTTAGCGTTGCTGATGGCTTGCGCTGTGCCTTGGCTGGTCTGTTGCGTGTTGCTCTCGATCAACTCGCTGAGCGCCGCCATCTGGTCTTCCAGTTGGCCGAAAGCCTGGTTGAACGTGCCCAGTTGCGCTTGCGCGGCTTGCGGATTCTCCAGCGCCAGCGCGACGATGCGTTCGGCGGTGCCGATGTAGGTGTCCAGGCTCGGCTTGATTTGGTTCAACGCGGTTTTCAAGGTGTCGTTGACCGGCAGCTTGAAATTTTCGCCCAATACTTCGCGAAAACGCGTGGAGTGCTCCTCGATGGAACTCCGTACCTCGGCCTGGCTGCTGGTGCTTTTGCCCAATCCCACCAACATCGCCGACAGCACATCGGCGCGCAAGGCGTCGTGCATCATGTCGGCTTCAAGGTGGTTACGCAGTGCAGTCATGCCGACGTCGTTGTCCTTCACCGCTTGCGCCATTTGGCCATTGCCCAGGTAACTGACCAGCCCCATGATCAAGGCAGTGATCACGCCTGTGCCGATCAGCAACAGTAAACGCAGTTTAATGGACACTCTGTGGTTCCTCTTCGTACGTTTATCGGGTGGCTTGCGCCAGCACAATTTGCATTGCTGAAGAGGTTATCGACTGCACCAAAAGGGAATTGAAGGGCTGACTTCACTGATTGCAGTTTTTGCGACACGCGGTAGGCAACGCGGGTTGGAACAGGCTGCTGCGCAGTGAAACCAGCGACAGGCTGATGAAGGCCCCAAGAATGGCGAGCGCCATGTCCTTTTGCGAATCCCACGGATCGTTTTGTGCACCAACGAAGGCTTTGGCAGTGTCGTCGCCGAGGTAAGCGCCGCCCACCCACTCCACCAGTTCATAAACCGCCGAGGTGGAAAGCATGATGTTCACGGTGACAAAAAACAGCCAGAACCCACGCAATGGCGTCAGCCGCGCCAGCACTTCACGAATGGGAAAGACCATCAACAGGCCGTAACTCAGATGCACCAGTCGATCGAAATGGTTGCGGTGCCAGCCAAAGGTTTTATCGAAACTGAACCCGGTAAGGGCGGAACACCATCGGTCGTAAGGCACCATGGAATAGGTGTAGTGCGAACCCAACTCGTGAATACACAGGAATACGAATACCAGGGTGATGGACGTCGCAGACAAACGAAACCGCCGATAAACCGCCAGCAATGTACCCACCAACAACAACACCAACAGATTTTCCAACGCCCAATCGATCCGGCTGCGCGGGGCAAAACCGGAAACCGCGACGATGACCAGAAATGTCACCAGCAACGTCAGTTCGTATCGCGGATGATCTTTGGGCTGCATGGCATTGATTCCTCGAAATCCGACACTTGAAATAAAAAACCGTGACGAACGTTTAACTTCGAGAAAAACCTGCGGCGCAAGTTCGCTTTTTTCCGCAAGCGCATGCTAGGTTGTACGATGACTGACAAATCTATTTTCAAGCTCAGTCACCCTAAACAACAACAAGGAAACCTTCATGAAAAAAACCACATTGCTGATCGGATTTTTCTGCCTGTTCAGCGGCTACGTTGCAGCCGCTCCTGCTGCCGCGGACAAGGAAGTAGCACAAGCTGTCGATCACCTGACCCAGGCCATGTTGCACAAGGACATCGCCGAACTGCAGGCATTGACCGCCGAGAACCTGACTTATGGTCATTCCAGCGGCAAGATCCAGGACAAGAAAGCTTTCATCGCCGACATCGAAACCGGCAAAAGTGCCTTCAAGACCCTTGAGATGCAGAACCAGACCATCACCTTGTCCGGCGATGTTGCATTGGTTCGCCACCACTTCTCGGCCCAGGCCCTCAAGGGCACCGAGGTGGTCCCGACTGAAATCGAGAACTTCCAGATCTGGCAAAAACAGCACGGGAAATGGCTGTTGGTAGGACGGCAGGCGTTCAAATTCTGATGCTTGGATAATCCCGCAAAAAAAGGGGACGAATCGGCGGCTACCCTCCGATCCCTCCCCTTTTGCGTGGCTGATGAAAAACGTGCCTCAGTGCCCGCGGATGTAATGTTCAAACTGACGAATCAGGTCGGCCTGCTCGACAATGGCTTGCTTGACCAGATCGCCGATCGACAGCAAACCGATCAGCTCGCCATTCTCAACAACCGGTAGATGCCGCAAATGGCTGTCAGTCATGACCGCCATGCAATGCTCGATGCTTTGTTGGCTATCAGCGGTAACCACCGGAGAACTCATGATGGCCCTGACCGGGGTGCCGACTGATGAACGCCCCAGCAGCACCACCTTGCGCGCGTAGTCACGCTCGCTGATCACACCAACGACTTCGCCCTTTTCGATCACCGGCAACGCGCCCACGTTCTTCTCGGCCATTTTCTTCACGGCCTCGAGCACCATGGCATCCGGTGCGATGCTGTGCACCTGCTGGTTTTCCACGACTTTGAGCTTGAGCAACTGTGCGGCTGTCTTCATGTGCGTCTCCTGATGCGAATCGCGTACAACGTCAGGCCAGCCCGACTTCCACCCGCCCTTCCTTCAACCGCACCGGCCAGACCCGCAAACGCTGTTGTGGATACTCCAGGCAGCTACCGTCTTCCAGGCGAAAATGCTGTTTGTAGATCGGCGACGCCACCACCAGATCCCCCTTGATACTGCCGACCAGGCCGCGCCCAATCACGTTGGCCCCGGATTGCGGGTCATGGTTGTCGATGGCGTAGAGTTTTTTGCCCTCCGCGCCCGGCAGGTAAAACAGCGCCACTTGCGCACCGTCGAGCCACACCACGACACCGGAATCGCTCACCAGATCCTGCTGGCTGCACACCGATTGCCAGGCATCGATATTCTCTACACGTGCAGCGCGCTGAGTATTGGACAGGCTCATCAGACAGTCTCCTCGGTGACAGGGATCAGGTTGAGTTCGGCGGCCATGATCGGCCGGCGTTGGCCGCGCTCCTGGACAAAGTGAATGTCCGGGTCCGGGCGTTTGTCGTTGACGAAGGTGCGGAAGCGCTTGAGTTTTTCCGGATCCTTGAGGGCGTTGGCCCACTCGCATTCATAGCGATTGACCACCAATTGCATCTGCGACTCGAGTTCGGCGCCCAGGCCAAGGCTGTCGTGGATGATCACGTCCTTGAGGTAATCCAGGCCGCCTTCCAGGCTTTCGCGCCAGACCGACGTGCGCTGCAATTTGTCGGCGGTGCGGATGTAGAACATCAGGAAGCGATCGATGTAACGGATCAGCGTCGCGTCATCCAGATCGGTGGCGAACAGTTCGGCGTGCCGTGGACGCATGCCGCCGTTGCCGGCGATGTAGAGGTTCCAGCCTTTCTCGGTAGCGATCACCCCCACGTCCTTGCTTTGGGCCTCTGCGCATTCACGGGTGCAACCGGACACCGCGAACTTGAGCTTGTGCGGCGAACGCAGGCCTTTGTAGCGGTCTTCGATGGTCAGCGCCATTTGCACGCTGTCTTGCACGCCATAGCGACACCAGGTGCTGCCGACGCAGGACTTCACTGTGCGGGTCGATTTGCCGTAGGCGTGGCCGGTTTCGAAACCGGCTTCGATCAGCTCCGCCCAGATGTCCGGCAATTCATGCAACTGCGCGCCGAACAGGTCGATGCGCTGGCCGCCGGTGATCTTGGTGTAGAGGTCGTATTTCTTCGCCACCACGCCGATGGCAATCAGTTTGTCGGCCGTGATCTCGCCCCCGGGAATGCGCGGTACCACTGAGTAGGTGCCGTTTTTCTGCATGTTGGCCATGAACGTATCGTTGGTGTCCTGCAACGGCACCAGCGACGGATCCATGATCGGCTGGTTCCAGCACGACGCCAGGATTGAGCCCACCGCCGGTTTACACACGTCGCAACCGGTGTGGCCACGGCCATGCTTGGCCAACAGTTCTTCGAAGGTGATCACCCCTTCTACCCGCACGAGTGCATACAACTCCTGACGGGTGTAGGCGAAGTGCTCACACAGACTCTTGTCGACGCTCACCCCACGGGCAATCAGCTCATGTTCGAAGACTTGCTTGAGCAACCCGGCGCATCCACCGCAACCAGTGCAGGCCTTGGTCTGCGACTTGAGCAGGCCGAGGTCGGTGCAGCCGCCGTCGATGGCCGAGCAAATGGCGCCCTTGGTCACGTTGTGGCAGGAACAGATGGTGGCAGCTTGCGGCAAGGCGCCCGGGCCGAGGGTCGGCGCACCTTCGGACGACGGCAGGATCAGCGCGGCCGGTTCCGACGGCAAGGCAATCGCGTTCTGCATGTATTGCAACAGCGTGTCGTAATAGCTGTTGTCGCCGATCAACACTGCACCGAGTACCCGTTTGCCGCTGGCATCGACCACCAGGCGCCGATAGCTGGCGGTGGTTTCGTCGATGAACTGGTAACTACGGGCGCCCGGGGTATTGGCATGGGCGTCACCGATGGAGCCGACATCGACGCCCAGCAGTTTGAGCTTGGTCGACATGTCGGCGCCCTGGAACGGTTCGGCGACGTCGTCGCACAACCGCGCCGCGACACTGCGAGCCATCTGGTAGCCGGGAGCGACCAGACCGAACAGGCTGCCGTTCCACGATGCGCATTCGCCGATGGCGTAAATGTTCGGATCGCAGCTCAGGCACGTGTCGTCGATCACTACGCCGCCGCGCGGGCCGATCTCCAGCGCGCATTGGCGAGCCAGGGCATCTTGTGCCCGAATACCAGCGGAAAACACGATCAGGTCGGTTTCAAGGAATTCGTCATTGGCAAAATTCATCCGATAGCGGTACTGCTCGCCAGCACTGATCGATTGCGTGGCGCGGGACAGGTGAACACCGACGCCCAATCGTTCGATCTGCGCCTTGAGCGCCAGCCCACCCAAATCGTCCAGTTGCACCGGCATCAGGCGCGGTGCGAACTCCACGACGTGTGCTTCCAGCCCCAGGCTTTTCAGGGCATTGGCCGCTTCCAGGCCGAGCAAACCACCGCCGACCACTACACCGCGCCTGGCGTTGGCTGCAGCAGCGCGAATGGCATCAAGGTCTTCAAGGGTGCGGTAGACCAGCCGCGAATCGCCTTCGGCGCCTTCGATCGGCGGTACGAACGGATAGGAACCGGTGGCCAGGACCAGTTTGTCGTAGGCAACAGAGCCTTGGGCGGTGATCACCTGTCGACGGGCACGGTCGATTTCCAGCACCGGCACTCCCAGGTGCAGGGTCACGCCCGGCGTCTGGTACAACGCCGCGTCACTCAGTGCCAGCGACTCGGCATCGCGACCGGAAAAGTATTCGGACAGATGCACACGGTCGTAGGCGCGCATCGGCTCTTCGCTGAATACGTGCAAGCGATAATGTTCAAGGGCACCGCGCTCGATCAACTGCTCGACACAGTGATGTCCGACCATGCCATTGCCGATGACGATCAGCGTTTGCTGCTTGTTCAAAGTGGCCACATTGGAATTCATAAACGACACCTGCCCAAAGCCCATCACGGTGAAAAAAAGCAAAAAAAAACGCCTGAAACCTTGCGGTTCCAGGCGTCTTTGCCTGTTCTTTTGCGGTGTTGAAACCAGACGGCCATGCCTGATCCACCGATATTGCCCACGACCTGTGCGGTTGATCGATCGTCGTTGACCGAGTGGGCGGTCCATCTTTTCCAGATGGCGCTGATGGGGTGGATGCAGTGTTTGTGCCAAGCGCGTACAGAAACTGGAAACAGACCTGCAGAGCCGTGTCCGCAACGCTTCTGGCGAAGTGAGCAGGATTGTCAGAGGTTGATGTTACAGGGGGGAATGGTTCAGGAAACCGCTTCGCACTGGTGCAAGTTGCCGGACATCGCGCTTTAAAAGTGCGCAAATCCCTGTAGGAGCCGAGCTTGCTCGCGATAGCGGTGCATCAGTCAGCCTTGATGTCACAGACATACCGCAATCGCGAGCAAGCTCAGCTCCTACAGGGGTTCTGGATGACCTTGTGGACGGGATCTTTGTCTCAGCAACACCGCGTATTACATTTCCCACGGCCAAACCGCGCTTCCTGACGCTCGCGGAAAAACGCCTCATAGCTCATCACCGGCTCGCCCGGCTGGTTGATCGCCATTTGCGCGACGTAATTGTCGTAGTCGGGCATGCCCACCATCAAACGTCCGCTCTGGCTCAGGAAACGCGCGGCTTGCTGCAGTTTACGAAACATGGCGATGCTCTCTTTGAGGTATTGGACGACCCTATCAAACCTGATGTTTGTATCTGCAATGTGTCGACAGCCGAGCGCTTTGTATTCTCTTGTATTTGACGGGCCCGCGACCTTTTGGCGCATGACCGGCCGGCCATCGATTGAGCGCCAACGGGCAACAGTTTGTTAACATCCCTGCGCTTTTTCTCGTCTGATTGATCAGCCACTGTAGATATCCAGTCGCTACACAGGATGCTTTTTTCCATGAGTACGTTGTATTCCCGTCGCACGGTCCTGCAAGGCATGAGCCTGCTGAGCCTCGGCCTGCTCGCCGGCTGCGATGACAGCAGCAAGCTGTCGTTCAAGTACGGCAAGGACCTGAGCGACAAGATCATGGGGCGTTCCTTCAAGCTCAAGGACACCCAGGGCGAAACCCGGATGCTCGGCAGCTATCAGGGCCTGATGCCGATGATCTTCTTCGGTTTCACCCAGTGCCCGGCCGTCTGCCCGACCACACTGGCCCGCGCCGCCCAGGCGAAAAAACTGATGGGCCGCGATGGCGAGCGCCTGCAAGTGATCTTCATCACCCTGGACCCGGAGCGCGATACCCCAGAATTGCTCGACCAATACGTCAAAGCCTTCGACCCGAGTTTCGAGGCGCTGTACGGCACGCTGGAAGAAACCGCGGCCACCGCCAAGGAATTCGGCGTATTCTTCGAGAAGGTCCCGAGCGGCGACACCTACACCCTGTCCCACACCGCCACCAGTTTCGTGTTCGACTCCCGGGGCAACCTGCGCCTTGGCCTGTCCGCGTCCCTTACCGCTCAAGAGTGCGCAGAAGACCTGCTCACCGTCATGGAGGTTTGTTGATGATTTCGTTCTGCGCGCCACGCATCAAACAATTGGCCCTGGGCCTTTCCCTGCTCGGCATGGCGTGGCAGGTGTCCGCGCAAACCGAGGTCAACGACGCCTGGGTCCGGGCAACCGTGGCCGACCAGCCTTCGAGCGGCGCCTTCATGACCCTCAAGGCAGACACCGACAGCAAGTTGTTGAGCGTGCAGTCGCCGGTGGCGAAGCTGGTGCAGATTCACCAGTCCAGCATGAAGGACGATGTGATGAGCATGCAGCAGGTCGACTCGGTTGCCCTGCCCGCCGGCAAGGCCGTGAGCTTTGACCCCCATGGCTATCACATCATGCTCATGAACCTGACGGCGCAGATCAAGGAGGGCGACAGCGTTCCCCTGACCCTGACCGTGGAAAACGCCAAGGGCGAGAAAGAAACGATCAAGGTCGATGCCCCGGCTCGTGCGCTTGGCACGATGGGTCATGGCAACATGGATCACAGCAAGATGGGTCACAGCAAGATGCAATGAGGGTCTGACGGCCTCCCCCACGAGGCCGTTATCTGATGGGAGGTGCATACCATGACGACGAACACCGAAACCGCCATTCTTGCCGGCGGCTGCTTCTGGGGCATGCAGGATCTGCTGCGACGCCAACCGGGCGTGATCACCACGCGGGTCGGCTACTCGGGCGGCGATGTGCCCAATGCAACTTACCGCAACCATGGCACCCACGCCGAAGCGATCGAAATCGTCTTCGACCCGACGCAGATCGGCTATCGACAGATCCTCGAGTTTTTCTTCCAGATCCACGATCCGAGCACCAAAAACCGCCAGGGCAACGATCTGGGCACCAGCTATCGCTCGGCGATTTACTACCTCAGCGAAGAGCAGAAACGCGTCGCGTTGGACACCGTAGCCGATGTGGACGCTTCGGGGCTCTGGCCCGGCAAGGTGGTCACCGAAATCGAGCCCGCTGGCCCCTTCTGGGAGGCAGAACCCGAACACCAGGATTATCTGGAACGGCTTCCTGAAGGTTACACCTGCCATTTCATCCGGCCGAACTGGACACTGCCCAAACGTGGTTGATGCAGCGAACGCATGGCCTGTCGGAGCTGTCGAGCGAAACGAGGCTGCCATCTCTGATTTTGTTTTTTAAAGCAAGATTCAAAGATCCAGCCTTCGGCAGCTCCCGCGTCAGACGCAATACCTCGACGAAATGCAGTGGGTGATCAAATTCAGCACAGGTAGCTGCGTTGCACCCAGATCCTGCGGTCAATCGCCTCTCGCAATCGATTCTGATGCTCAGCCCATACTTTTGGGTCAACCGTGGTGGTCGAGCGCATCAACTCGAGCATGGCCGCCTGAGCGGCTTGATACTCAGCCCGAGCATCATCGAATCTGATTTTGCGTCGCTGACTTTCAGTCAGTTCCATCCGCCGCAATGCCAGGATCGATTCGTCGGCGATCACCGTGCTCAACGTCAACTGCGGCCGATGGGGCGCCGTGAAAGGTTGCATGTCCAGAATAACTTCCCGAGCCCAGGACGCCCCCCACTTCAATGCTGAAGCCAGCGGTTCGCGGAAACCGCGATCCTGAAAGTCTTCAAACATCACGCCACCACGATTGTCGTAGATGCCGATGAAGACCTGCGTCATTCCTTCTTGCGTAATGCGTGATTGCACTTCGATCTGCCGACCGTCGTTCAGCGCATCTTCATAAATTTTGACCGGTAACCGATTGTTGAGCCATAACCAGAACTTTGCGCCTCTGTGTCGCATCCCCAGCCCTCCCCGGTATGGTTTTCGAGTAAGGCACAGGATCGAAGGCGGTGCCATGTCACCGGTCGCTCGATAAACGGAAGCATTGTCTTTCACACGTTCTGCCATCACATCGTCATTCGCGATCTAGACTCCATCTGTGAGGGTCAAAACCTCGCCGACTCCTGCAGAAGCCGATAAAAACAAGGACACTCAACCTTGAACATTTCTACCATCTGCCTTTTGGGGAACTTGTTTGTCTCGGCCGGGGCTTTTGCCAATGGCGTCATTCCTGTCCTCGAACTGGATTTCACCCGCTCAGCCACTGAAACCCTGAAAAAAAGTGGTATCCACGACGCCTGTATCATCGTCGCTGCCAACCCGAGCGGTTTTACCTATTGCCGGGAAGGTTCGGCAACGCTGTGGCAGTATCAGGCGCTGGACCTGGAGCAACAAGCGTCGTACCTCAAGGGTTCTGCGCTGGCTTCAATCAACAATGGAAGAATAAGCATCGCCGAAATCGACAGTGCCGCCTGCGAAGACGAGCTGCCCAAGCCGCGGATTGACCCGGTTTTCCTGAATGCATCTTCCCTTGGCCTGATCGCCCTGTTTATCCTGCTGGGCTTGCGCTACACCTACCGGGCCACCCTGGAAGGCCTCTTTGAGCGTCCCCTGGATTCAGGCATGCACTTGCCACGCTCCAGCGGCGCGCTGCGCACCAACCGATCGACGACGAAAGCGTTGGGCGCGTTCGCCCTCGCGGCGGGCATGGCTTTCATGTACTTCGGCTACATTGCGCTTTGATCCGCAGAGCCCGCGATCGCTGGTGCGGATCTTTTTCCGTTCAGGTCACGGATTGCGCCGCAGAACGTCGGTCCGCAATCGGCGCGTGCTGCGCCATCAGCTCAGCGACCCAATCGATGAATACGCGTACCTTGCGGCTGATATGCCGGTTCGGGGGGAACGCCACGTAGAGCGGCATCGGATCGAGCTGCCAATCCTCGAACAGCGCAACCAATTGGCCACTCGCCAGCCAGGGCCTGGACATGTAATCGGGCAACCAGAGGATGCCCATGCCGGCCAGGCCCGCTGCCATGTAAGCGTTGCCATCGTCGACCGCCAACACGTAGCGCCCCTTGATCTCCAGGCTTTCACTTTGATTGCGCATGGCATAGGGCAAAGCCTTGCCGGTTCGCGCCCACAGGAAACCGACGATGCGATGCTCGGAATCTTCCAGATCCTTTGGATGCGATGGCCTGCCGACACGCTCCAGATATCCCGGCGAAGCGAACACCCCCAATTGCAGGTCTCCCACCCTCCGGGCCATCAGCGATTGATCGGTCAACTCGCCTCCGCGCACAACGCAATCGACGTTCTCATCAATCAGATCGACGATGCGATCACTGACGCCCATGTCGACCTGGATATCCGGATAACGGGCATGAAATTCCGGCAATGCCGGGACCAGGATCAGACTGGCCAGTGGGCTGGGCACATCCACCCGAAGCCTGCCCCTGGGCACCGTCGAGGCACTCGACAGGCTGGTTTCGGCATCGTCCAGATCGGCCAGCAGTCGCACTACGCGCTCGTAATAGACGGCACCATCGGCGGTGACGTTGACCTTGCGTGTCGTACGGTTGAGCAATTTGACCCGCAAGCGCGCCTCCAACTGTTGCACCAGTTGCGTGACGCTGGTCTTGCTCAAGTGCAGCGTCTCGGCGGCTTTGGTGAAGCTGCCCGACTCCACTACCCGGGCGAACGCCTGCATTGCATCGAAACGGTCCATACCTGCCCCGAATTGCTATTCGATTGTTTGGGATTCGCAAACAGTGATAGTTGCAGTTGCGCGTTTATCGGGCAAGTGCCTGGCCTTAGAGTCTCCCCATCGTTAATCGAAGGAGGTTGTCATGACCCAACGTGATGTCGTTTTCCCACCCGCACGCCAGGCACTTTACGAGCGCAATCGCTACTCGCCGGCGATCCGTTCCAACGGTTTTTTGTTTGTGTCAGGGCAAGTGGGCAGTAACGAGGATGGCTCGCCCAAGGCAGACCTGGAGGAGCAAGTGCGGCAAGCGTTCAACAACCTGAACGGGATTTTGAATGCGGCCGGTTGCACCTTCGACGATGTAGTGGACGTCACCGTCTTCATGGTCGATCCCCAATCGACATTCGAGAGGATCTGGAAGGTAGTGCCAGAGTTCTGGGGCCAGGCACCGCATCCGACGTTGACCGCCGTCGGCGTCACCTGGCTCTATGGATTCGCGTTCGAAATCAAGGTTATCGCCAGGCTTGCAGAAACCGCTGCAAGCCAAGCGGCTCAATGATCACCGGCGCTTGCTGCGATCACTCCTTCGCCAGTGCGCCAGGCAGTGCGGCGCCTTGCTGGAAGATCACGGTTTGCGCCGGCATCGGCGCCGGGAAACCGGCTTCGCCAAGGGCATCCTTGATCACGCGATTGGTATCGAAATAGACCTGCCAGTAGTGTTCGTTATGGCAGTAAGGACGCACCGCCAACACCGGCCCTACCAGATTGAACTCGATGATTTCCACATCGACCGCAGGGGTCGCGAGCACATTGGGAATCGCCGCGATTTTTTCCTTGAGCAAAGCCGCCGCCGCTTTCCAGTCGCTCGCGCCCGACAGCTGCGCCTGGAGATCGACGCGGCGGAACGGGTTGTGGGTGAAGTTCTGGATGTTGTCGCTGAAGATTTTGTTGTTGCCCACCAGGGTCAGCACGTTGTCCGGGGTGTTGATTGCAGTGGCGAACAGACCGATCTCGGTGACCGTACCGGTGACCCCGCCAGCGCAAATGAAATCGCCGACCTTGAACGGCCGCAAGACAATAATGAATGCACCCGCCGCCAGATTGGCCAGCAACCCCGACCAGGCCATGCCGATGGCCAGGCCGACCGCAGCGAGCAGCGCGGCGAACGTGGTGGTCTGCATGCCGAGGTAACCGAGGATGGCAATCACCAGGATGATGTTCAGCGTCACGGTGATGGCCGACCCGACATATCGCAGCACGGTGGGGTCGACCTTCTGCTTGCCGAGGGCCTTCTGCACCATGCCGACCGCAAAACCGATCAGCCAGCGCCCGACGATCCAGAAGGCGATGGCGGTCAGCATCTTGACCGCAAAGGCGACGCCGTACGCCTGCACCACGGCGATCAGTGCGTTGAACTTCTCGGTGGTTACATTAACGATGGTCTCGTCCATGGCAGAGGCTCGCAAATGAGGGTTGACCTCAAGACGCTAGCACAGCTCGCGAAGCCCGCCAGTCGAGAACAAGCAAAGCGCGACGACCCGATCAACAGATTGCAACCTGCGGCAGTTCCTACAGTGGATTCCTGTAGGCGCTGCCGCAGGCTGCGATCTTTTCAGCTGCTACTCAGTGCGGAGCGCGGGGAATGGTCTTGAGCAGGTCTTCGGGGCTGATGTGGCCGACAACCGGTTGAACGCTGCCCGGTTGTGGCAAGCCAAGGATGTGGCCTTTCATCTTGCCGATGATGTGCATTTCACACGGCTTGCAGTCGAATTTCAGGGTCAGCACTTCATCGCCGTGGATCAGTTGCATCGGCGCGACCTTGGTGCGCACGCCAGTCACGCCCTTCGCCTGCTTGGGGCACAGGTTGAAGGAGAACCGCAGGCAGTGCTTGGTGATCATCACCGGCACCTCGCCGGTTTCCTCATGCGCCTCGTACGCCGCGTCGATCAGCTTGACCCCATGGCGGTGATAAAAATCGCGGGCCTTCTGGTTGTAGACGTTGGCCAGGAACGACAGGTGCGACTCCGGGTACACCGGTGGCGGTGTGGTTTCGGCTTTACGGCTGCCACGCGGGTGGGCGGCGATCCGTGCATCGGTCAAGGCTTCAATCACCTCGCGGCGCAAGGCCTTGAGCTGCGAATTCGGGACGAAGTACGCCTGTGGGGCGTCGAGCTTGATGTCGATGGCGTGATACTGAGTGGTCCCCAGCTGGCCGAGCAGGTCCTGCAATTGCTCCAGCGCCTGTTCCGGCTTGTTGGCGGCACCGAACGGGCCATTCAAGGTGACGCTGGCGCTGACGCCCTCTTCACTGGTGGCCGTCAATTCAAGCTGTTCTTCACGCAGACGAGCGACCCAGCGCAAGGCCACACGACGCTCGGCAGAAGTCTTTTGCAGCGCCTGTTGCCAGTTGTGATCGAGGTTGCGATTGAGCGGGTGGTTGGGACGCAGCTTGTACATGCCCTCCGGCATCTCGTTGGGCTCGACGCGATAGCGATAGCGCTTCTCGCCGTCCTCTTCGAACTCGCCTTTGGGCTCGGCGATGTTCGCGCGAAAACCCACCACTTCACGCTTGACCAGCACATTGAGGCCATCGCCGTTGGACAGTGGCTCGTGCGTCACGACCAGCATGTCGCGCTTGGCAACTTTCTCGACAACGCCGACTGGCAAACCGGTGAACGTCGGCGAGTCAAAGGCACCGATGTCGATCTTGCGGTCAGTGACGAAGTAATCAGTGCTGCCACGGTGGAAGGTTTTTTCCGGGTCGGGCAGGAAGAAGTGCGCGGTGCGGCCGCTGGAGGCGCGGGCCAGGTCCGGACGCTCTTCGAGCACGGCGTCGAGGCGCTGGCGGTAATAGGCGGTGATGTTCTTCACATAACCCATGTCCTTGTAGCGGCCTTCGATCTTGAACGATCGCACGCCTGCCTCGACCAGGGCGCGGATGTTGGCGCTCTGGTTGTTGTCCTTCATCGACAACAAGTGTTTTTCGTAAGCGATCACGCCACCCTTCTCATCCTTGAGGGTGTACGGCAAACGGCAGGCCTGGGAACAGTCGCCACGGTTGGCACTGCGGCCAGTCTGCGCGTGGGAAATGTTGCACTGCCCGGAGAACGCGACGCACAACGCGCCATGGATGAAAAACTCGATCGCCGCTTCCGTCTCGTCGGCGATGGCGCGGATTTCCTGCAGGTTCAACTCACGGGCCAACACCAGTTGCGAGAAGCCAGCCTGGTCAAGGAACTTCGCTCGCGCCAGGGTACGGATGTCGGTCTGGGTGCTGGCGTGCAGCTCGATCGGCGGGATGTCCAGTTCCATCACGCCCAGGTCCTGGACGATCAGCGCGTCGACACCGGCATCGTATAACTGGTGGATCAGCTTGCGGGCCGGCTCCAGTTCGTTGTCGTGCAGGATGGTGTTGATGGTGGTGAACACCCGGGCGTGATAACGACGGGCGAATTCCACCAGTTCGGCGATCTCGCTCACTTCATTGCAGGCATTGTGGCGGGCGCCGAAGCTCGGGCCACCGATGTAGATCGCATCGGCGCCATGCAAAATGGCCTCGCGGGCGATGGCTACGTCGCGGGCGGGGCTGAGCAATTCCAGGTGATGTTTGGGCAGGGACATAATATTTTTTTAGTCAGGCTGTCACGGTCGAGGCGCGCATTGTACCGGTGAAACGCCTGACCGGCACCCGTAGGCTGCCCGGTGGCTGCCTCGGGCAGGCCTGGAATGCCTCAAACCCTGTGGAAGCGCTGTAGCTGTGGCGAGGGAGCTTGCTCCCGCTGGGGCGTGAAGCGCCTCTGAAACAAGGACTGCTGCGCAGTCCAGCGGGAGCAAGCTCCCTCGCCACAGGATGCAAATTGTTCGACCAGGTTTGTGTGTGTGCTGCCGGGATCAGGCCTTGGCCGCCATTGCCGTGACTTCCACACGCATGCCTTCGACTGCCAGTGAAGCAACGCCTACGGCGGCGCGCACCGGCCATGGCTTGGCGAAGAAGCGCTTGTACACCTCGTTGAACGCGGCGCGGTCGGTCATGTCGGTGAGGTAAATGGTCAGGTGCAACACGCGGTCCATGGAACTGCCGGCACGCTCCAGCGCAACCTTGAGTGCTTGCAGGGTGCATTCGCTTTGCAGGGTAATGTCACCCAGCTCCAGGCTCCCGTCGGCGCGGGTGGGAATCTGCGTGGAGACCAGCATGCCGCCGAAACCGGCAACGTCGGAGGAAATGGAGTCTGCGTCGGGATCGGGGGTGAAAGTGATGTCTTGGTTGGCCATGGGACTCTCTTGCTTGCGAGGTAAAGGGGCACCGCCGCGATTCAACGCAGCGGCGCCTTTTGCGCAGGCAGTTTACCGCAAGTGAGTTAGCCGGATGCGATCAAGGATCCACCTGCCCCATCAACTCGGGCACCGATTCCGGGCGATTGGCGAAACGCTGCGCGAGGACCGCGCAGACCATCAATTGAATCTGATGGAACAACATCAATGGCAGGATCAGCACACCGATGGTGCTGCCGGCGAACAGCACCTGCGCCATCGGTACACCGGTGGCCAGGCTTTTCTTCGAGCCGCAGAAGAGGATGGTGATGCGGTCTTCCTGACTGAAGCCGCAGACTTTGCCCAGCACGGTAGAAGCCACCAGCACCAGCCCCAGCAACACACAGCAGGCAACCACCAGTCCGGCCAGATCACGCAACGGGATCTGGTGCCAGATGCCTTCGATCACCGCTTCGCTGAACGCGCCATAGACCACCAGCAAGATCGAACCTTGGTCGATAAATTTCAGCCAACCCTTGTTGCGTGCCACCCAGGCGCCGATCCAGCGGCGGGCGATTTGTCCGGCAACGAACGGCAGCAACAGTTGCACGCTGATTTTCAGGATGGCATCGACTGTCGAACCGCCATCGCCGTGCACGTCCATCAGCAACGTCACCAGCAACGGTGTGAGGAAGATCCCGAACAGACTCGACGCCGCCGCGCTGCAAATCGCCGCAGGGATATTGCCGCGGGCCAACGAGGTAAAGGCAATCGCCGACTGCACCGTGGCAGGCAGCGCACAGAGGTAAAGCATGCCCATGTACAGGTTGTCGCCGATCAACGGCGAGAGGAATGGCTTGAGTGCCAGGCCGAGCAACGGGAACAGCACAAACGTCAGGCCGAACACCAGCAAATGCAGGCGCCAGTGACCGGCGCCGGCGATGATCGATTCCCGCGACAGCTTGGCGCCGTGCAGGAAAAACAGCAGGGCAATGGCAATGTTGGTCAACCAGCCGAAGCCGACCGCGACCTGACCGCTGGCCGGTAGCAAACTGGCGAGAATGACCACACCGACCAGGGTCAGGGTGAAGTTGTCGGGTAAAAAGCGCGGGCGGGTCATCGGGATCATCCGGGTTGGCCAGGAACGTGATCTCGACTCTACCCCTGCGGCGAATTACCGACTAACGCTAATAAGCCAGTACATATCGCCTAAAGGACAAATCAGTCGGTCGAAAAGGCTAACTCGCGAATACCGACTGATTTTTCACTGAGTGGACTGAACAGTCGCTTTGAGCTTGGCCAGCGCGTCACTGGCGTTCTTTTCATCCGAGTCTTTCTTGTCGAACCAGCTGGTGCCGTTCTGCAGAATCTCGGCGAGGATCGGGAAATACAGTTGTTTTTTCTTCGCCAGCTCTACGGGATCGGCCGCCGTCGCTTGATCCAGCGCGGTTTGCAGCGTGTTGCGCTGGGACAGCCATTGCGGTGTGGCCTTCTCTTCGGTGCTCATGTTGTCCATGAAACTCAAGGCAGCCTTGGCTCGTCCGACCGGGTCATTGGCGAAAGGATCCCGCCAGTTCTTCTTCTGATCTTCCGGCCCGACGTAGTAGCCAGTGGCGAGCTGGGCCTGCTGGCGCATCACGTCCTGCGCTGCGGTTTGCTCTTGCTTGGTGAACTTCCCGCCTTCGTTGGTGGCGACCGCATACAACGAGCGCCGGTCAAGGTCGCCCATCAGCGCATTACGGTCGGCCATGCTGTTGTCGTAGGGCTTGCCGCTGCCCGACATCTGCGCATATTTTTCATCCATGCGCTTGCGGGCATCGAGGGCGACGTCGGCGAAGGTTTTGTCCCTGGAGCTGGAAATCGCACCGGGCTGGGCCACACCAAGAATCAACGCATCGGCGTTCATCCCCGCGCGCACCGGAAAGTACCGCGCGTTGCTGGCAATCGCATCGCTGTAATCAGTGGCCGCGCTGGAAAAGCTCACCGCGTCATCATTCTGCGTTTGATCCGGCGCTGCGCTGCTGTCCGCCACTTTGCCCCGGGCACTCGTCGTGCTGGTGTTGGCGGCAGAGGTATAGGCAGCGATCAAGGCGCTGGACGAGGACGAGGACGCAGTGACGTTCATGATTCTTCCCTGTTAGTGAGGCTCAAGTGCGGGCACCTCGGCGGGTGTCATTGTATATCGGCACGTCAGGCCGATCTTTATACCTTGGTGTTAAATCAACACACCGTTGTCTGGTGGTCAGCACCCGGTTTTATCCATAAATTCCTGCCGCCCGAAACCTGCACCATCCCCGGCATGACAATGAGGCGTTTTTTTTCCAGAAAAACGTGTCGCACTTTGTACAGCCGGAACTAAAATCTGAAGTAGCGGATGCGAGTTCATGTGACGCAGAGTCTTGCTGAAGTGGAGGTATACGACAACGGCCAAGGGATTGCATAGTCACGCCTTGCGCTGCAGTTCAATGCGCTCTACGACCATGCCTTTACTGCCTGCTTCGACAACGGACACTCATCCATGGACATAGCTCCACAATTCATCATCCATGAAACGGCACACTGGATACTCAACCATCACATGTCGTCAAAGCTCCCTGGCTATCTGGTGCTGGGGACGCGATACAACACCAGTTCACTGGCTGAACTTCCCGAAGCCGCGTTGATTGAACTCGGCAGCCTGCTCGGCAAAGTGCAGAAGATCCTGCAGACGCAACTGCAACCCAAATGGCTCTATATCAGCCGTTTTGGCCATGACCCGGCATTCCCCATTCATTTCCATTGCATCCCGGTCTATCACTGGGTCGAAGAATTGTTCTGGCAGGATGATCGCTACAGATTACTGAAGAACTTCGGTGCGGGTGCCCACGCTCATACACTGACCGATGGCGCCGAGCTGACGCTGTTCATCTGGCGCGAATTTGGCGAGAGCCCGGAACCGCCAAACATCCCGGGCCCGAGCGTCGAGCAAATCATTGACCGTTTGCGCCTGTCATTCCGGTAAGGACTGCGAAGGCCCGCCTTGGGCTGGTGCACCATTAAGTGCATCGCCATATAAAAGTGCACGCAGCACCCATGCCGATTTACCCTTTCCTGCCTTGAACCCCTGATTCGGCGCGGCCCCGGACATTCTGGCGCGCTGTTTGCTAAGTACCTCAAACGCAGTCAACGCTGATTGCACCTATACGACAAAGGCGCCGTGTAGCCCCCGTTTTTTACGGAGGGCCGCATGGCGCCTTTTGCGTTTGCGCACCGCTCAGGTGCCGGTAGAGATTCGAGGGGCGAGGATGGCAAATAAAACCGTGCGCAGTGTGTGTCCCTATTGTGGCGTGGGCTGCGGCATCGTCATGCACGTCGAAGACAACCGAGTGTTCAAAGTCACGGGTGACAAAAGCCATCCGGCCAACTTCGGCCGGCTTTGCACCAAAGGCACGACGTGCGGCAAGGCCATTGCCGAATCGGGGCGCATGGAAAATGCCTACCTGCGCCAGGAACGCAGTCGAGATCCGGTGCGTATGGCAATGGATTCGGCCATCACTGAGACAGCGACCCGTCTGCGCACCATTCTGGATAACCACGGTCCCGATGCGCTGTCGTTCTATGTGTCGGGGCAGATGTCGCTTGAAGCCCAGTACCTGATTACCAAACTGGCCAAGGGTTTTGTCCGCACCGCCAATATCGAGTCCAACTCGCGCTTGTGCATGGCCAGCGCCAGCAGCGGCTACAAGCTGTCGCTCGGCGCCGACGGGCCGCCGGGTTCCTATCAGGATTTTGACCGTTCGAATCTGTTTTTCGTGATCGGCGCCAACATGGCCGACTGTCATCCGATCCTGTTCCTGCGCATGATGGATCGGGTCAAGGCCGGCGCCCGACTGATCGTGGTCGATCCACGGCGCAGCGCCACGGCGGACAAGGCCGATCTGTATCTGCCGATCAAACCCGGCACCGACCTGGCCTTGCTCAATGGCCTGCTGCACCTGCTGGTGAAAAACGGCCACACCGACCCGGCCTTCATCGCCACCTTCACCGAAGGCTGGGAGGCGATGCCCGGTTTCCTAGAGGACTATTCGCCGGATG
This sequence comes from Pseudomonas sp. Sample_10, assembly GCF_004321495.1. Lineage (NCBI taxonomy): Bacteria > Pseudomonadati > Pseudomonadota > Gammaproteobacteria > Pseudomonadales > Pseudomonadaceae > Pseudomonas > Pseudomonas sp. Sample_10. The sequence goes on along the minus strand of NZ_RCOE01000243.1, from coordinate 67,085 downwards.
CCGTCGCAGAAATCACCGGCCTGCCCGAAGCGGACATCCGTCAGGCTGCGCAATGGATCGGCGAAGCCGCCGAGTGGATGAGCTGCTGGACCATGGGCCTGAACCAAAGCACCCACGGTACCTGGAACACCAATGCCCTGTGCAACCTGCACCTGGCCACCGGCGCGATCTGCCGCCCGGGCAGCGGGCCGTTTTCCCTGACCGGTCAACCAAATGCCATGGGCGGCCGCGAGATGGGCTACATGGGACCAGGCCTGCCCGGCCAGCGCTCTCTGCTGGTGGAGGCGGATCGCGCATTCATCGAGGATTTGTGGAACATCCCCCACGACAGCCTGCCGCGCGCAGCCGGTGCCGGCACCGTGGCGATGTTCGAACAGATGAGCGCCGGGCAGATCAAGGCCTGCTGGATCATCTGCACTAACCCGGTAGCGTCCGTGCCCAATCGCCAGAAAGTGATCGAAGGCTTGCAGGCCGCTGAACTGGTAATCACCCAGGACGCCTTTCTCGACACCGAGACCAATCGCTACGCCGATATCCTTCTGCCGGGTGCGTTATGGGCCGAGGCGGAGGGCGTGATGATCAACTCCGAACGCAACCTGACGCTGATGCAACAAGCCGTGCAGGCGCCCGGCGAAACCCTGCCCGACTGGCAAATCATTGCCAGGGTGGCGTGCGAAATGGGCTTCGCCGAGGCCTTCAGCTACACCGATGCCAATGAGGTGTTCGAAGAGATCAAACGCGCCTGGAATCCGCAGACCGGTTACGACATGCGTGGCGCCAGTCATGCCCGTCTGCGCGAACAGTCGTTGCAATGGCCGTGTGCCGACGCCAGCGCCGATATACGCAACCCGATCCGCTATGTGAATGACGGCGTAAGCCAGGCACTCAAGCTGGACGCCGACGGCAGCCGACCCGCCATCGTGTTCCCGAGCGCGAACGGCAAGGGCAAGTTCTTCGCCCGCCCGCACCTGTCACCGGCAGAGATGCCCGATGAAACCTTTCCCTTCGTGCTCAATACCGGTCGCTTGCAGCATCAGTGGCACACCCTCACAAAGACCGGCAAAGTCGACACCCTGAACAAACTCAACCCTGGGCCGTTCATCGAGATTCATCCTGAAGATGCCGCTCGCCTGGGCATCAAGGACAAGGACCCGGTCGAAGTGCGCTCGCTGCGCGGCCGCGCAGTATTGCCGGCGGTGGTGACCGAACGGGTGCGCGAGGGCAATTGCTTCGCGCCTTTCCACTGGAACGATGTGTTTGGCGACAACCTGGCCATCAACGCGGTCACCAGCGATGCCGTCGACCCGATCTCCCTGCAACCGGAATTCAAGTTTTGTGCCGTTGCCCTGCAACGAGTCGAACTGATCAACCATCAATTTCTCGATTCGCCTGCACCGGCCACCGCCCCACTCCCCGCTTGCACACTCTCCGAGGAACTCGTCATGTCGAGCATCGAGACCTTCGCCGATCTCGCGGGCATTCGCAGCCTGCCCTCCCCGTCACTCAGCGATAACGAACGCACCTACCTCGCCGGTTTTGTCAGTGGCCTGCAATCCACCGCGGGCCGCCAGATCGCTGGCGTACCGGTCATGCCGGCCAACGCGCCACTGGCTGCGACTACCCGGCTATGGCTTGACGGTGTGCTGGGTGGGTTGTTCAGTCGCGTCGAACTGGCCGACAGCCCGGCGCCAGCGACCCCGGTTGCGGCAGACCGTACACCCGCGCTGACCCTGTTGTGGGCCTCGCAAACCGGCAATGCCGAGGCACTGGCCGAGCGCTTTGCCAAGCGCCTGCGTGACGACGGGATAGCCGTGGAGCTGAGCCCGATGGCTGACTTTCCAGCCAGCAAACTGGCGACTACCGCCAACCTGGCGCTGATCAGCAGCACCTTCGGCGATGGCGACCCACCGGACAATGGCGAAGGTTTCTGGCACACCCTCAATAATGCCCAACTGCGCCTTGAATCCCTGCGTTTTGCGGTTTTGGCTTTGGGTGACCCGAACTACGACCAGTTCTGCCAGCACGGCAAGCAACTCGATCAACGCCTGCAGGAGCTGGGCGCTACCCGCCTGATCGAACGGGTCGATTGCGACACTGAGTTCGAAGAGCGTGCCGACAACTGGCTCGCTCAATTGCACAAAGTCCTCAAGCCTGCGCCTTCGGTGATCGACGAGCCGGCCATTATCGTAGCGCCCAGCACGGTCGAGGCACCCTGCAAGACCCGACCACATGCCTCGCGACTGCTGACCAATCTTCACCTCAACCGCCAGAGCAACAACAAGGAAACCCGCATGTTTTCCCTGGACCTGGCGGACTCTGGCCTCCGCTACGAGGCGGGTGACGCACTGGGGGTCTACCCGCGCAACTGCCCTGAACTGGTCGACGAATTGCTCGAACTGACGGGCATGAGCGCCGACGCCACCGTCACCCTCGACAAGCTCGGTGAGGTGCCGTTGCACCAGGCCCTGACCGAGCATCTGGAAATCGCTCGCCCCAGCCAGGAAACGCTGGCATTGATTGCCGAACGCAGTGCCAATCCCGCACTGAAACAACTGCTGGGCAGCGAGCGCAAGGCTGAGCTCAAAGACTGGCTGTGGGGCCGGCAACTGGCGGACGTGCTGCAAGCCTTTCCGGTCGATTGCTCGGCCAGCGAACTGCTCAGCACCTTCAAGCGCCTGCAACCGCGCCTGTATTCCATCGCGTCCAGCCCCAAGGCGCACCCGCAGGAAGTGCACCTCACCGTCGCCGCCGTGCGCTATGGCAAACGCAAAGGCGTGTCCTCGACGTTTCTTGCCGACCGCGCGCAAAACGGCGATGTGCCGGTTTTCGTCCAGCCGTCCAAGCACTTCCGCACGCCGGTCGATGGGGATGTACCGATGATCATGATCGGCCCCGGCACCGGCGTGGCGCCCTTTCGCGCCTTTCTGCAGGAGCGTCGGGCACGAGGTGATCAAGGCCATAACTGGCTGTTTTTTGGCGAGCAACATGCCGCCAGCGATTTCTACTACCGCGACGAATTGCAGGGCATGCAGCGCGATGGCTTGTTAACCCGATTGAGCCTGGCGTTTTCCCGCGATCAGGCGCAAAAAATCTACGTGCAGGACCGCATTCGCGAACAAGGCGCCGAACTGTGGCGCTGGTTGCAGGAAGGCGCGCAGGTGTACGTCTGCGGCGATGCCAGCCAGATGGCCAAGGACGTCGACCGGGCCTTGCGCCAGGTTGCGCAACAGCATGGCGGACTTGGCGCGGACTGCGCCGCCGATTACTGGCGGCAGATGAGCGAGCAAAAACGCTACCTGCGGGATGTTTATTGACGTTTGATCGCTGGCGTCTGGCGGTCCTTTCAGGTCGCCGGACGGCCTGATCAAACACACTGAATGCAAAGCAGGAGTTCATGCTCACCCTCCGTTTCGGCTACCCTCACACTGCGCCATGCCACTCACCGCCCATGCGGGACGCAGCGCCTTTTTTTGTAGTGAATGAAACGGAGAACTTTCATGCTCATGCGTACCCTGGCACTGGCCGTCGGCTTGACCCTGTCCATCAGCAGCTTGCTGGCGCAGGCCGCCGACACCCTTAAAGTCAGCGCCATTCCTGACGAAGCCCCCACCGAATTGCTGCGCAAGTTCAAGCCACTGGGCGCTTATCTGGAACAACAGTTGGGTATGAAAGTCGAGTTCGTGCCCGTCAGTGACTACCCGGCGGTGGTCGAAGCGCTGGCCACGGACCGCATCGACCTGGCCTGGCTTGGCGGGTTCACATTCGTCCAGGCCCGTTTGAAAACCGGCAACGCCATTCCCCTGGTCCAGCGTGAACAGGACGCGCAGTTCACCAGCAAATTCATCACCGCGGACCCGGCCGTCAAATCCCTCGCCGACCTCAAGGGCAAGACCTTCGCCTTCGGATCGGTGTCGTCCACGTCCGGCAGTCTGATGCCGCGCTACTTCATGCTCAAAGACGGCATCAAGCCGGAAACCTGGTTCAGCCGCGTCGGCTATTCCGGCGCCCATGACGCCACGGTTGCCTGGGTCCAGGCCGGCAAAGTCGATGCCGGCGTGCTCAACGCCAGCGTCTGGGAAAAACTGGTTGCTGCCGGCAAAGTCGATACCAACAAAGTCAAAGTGTTCGCCACCACGCCCGCCTATTTCGATTACAACTGGACCGTGCGCGGCACCCTCGACCCGGCGCTGGCCGCGAAAATCAAGGCAGCGTTCCTGGCCCTCGATCCGGCAAAACCGGCGGACAAGGCCATTCTCGACCTGCAGGCCGCCAACCGTTTCATCGAAACCAGCCCGGATAACTACAAGGGCATCGAGGAAGCCGCGCGCGCTGCCGACCTGCTCAAATGACCTTGCAGCTGACCCGGGTCAACCTGACCCATACCAATGGCGTCCACGCGCTGCATAACGTGGACTTGCACATCGCGGCGAGCGAACAGGTCGCCATCATCGGCCCGTCCGGTGCGGGTAAATCGAGCCTGCTCAATCTGCTGGGCACCGCCCTGCAACCGAGCAGCGGCGAGCTTCAACTGCTCGGCGAACGTGCGTGGCAACTGTCTGCCCGCCAACGCCAACGCTTGCGCGCGCGAATCGGCCTGGTCCACCAGTCGCCGCCGCTGCCGCCGCGCCAACGGGTGGTCACGGCGGTGCTGGCCGGCAAGATTGGCCAGTGGGGCCTGGGTAAAAGCCTGATGAACCTGCTGCATCCGCTGGATGTCGCCGGCGCACGGGCGGCGTTGGCCAGGCTGGACCTGGGCGACAAGTTGTTCGCCCAATGCCAGCAACTGTCCGGCGGCCAGCTTCAGCGCGTGGGCATTGCGCGCGTGCTGTATCAGGCGCCCGAGGTGTTGCTGGCCGATGAGCCGGTGTCGGCGATGGACCCGGTACTGGCCGAACACACCCTGTCAGTGCTGTGCCGTCATGCACGGGAACACAACGTCACGCTGGTCGCCAGCCTGCATGCAGTGGAACTGGCCCTGGCGCATTTTTCACGAATCATCGGCTTGCGCGACGGACAGATTATGTTCGACCTGCCGGCCAGCGCCGTCGACCGCGAACTGCTCGACAGGCTCTACGCCAACGAACAGTTGCTTTCGCCTCCGGTCCCACCGGTCCCTCTGGTTGTGCAGATTCCTCGATGCTGAAACGCGATACCCGAGACCCGGCCGCCCGACCGCGTCTGCTGCTGACGCTATCGGTCATTGCCTTGCTGTGGCCAGGCATTCACTTCAGTGAACTGGATTTGAGCGTGCTGGTGGCCAGCGACAGCCAAAGCGAGATGGGCCGTTTTGTCTCGGCGTTCTGGCCACCGGCCCATGGCGAAGAATTCTTCCAGTTGCTCCTGCAAGCCACCCTGCAAACCCTGGCCATCGCCACCGCAGGCATGGCCCTGGCGCTAATGCTGGCCGTGCCCGCCAGCCTGTTGGCCAGCCGGGCGTTGTCGTTGTCGGCGGCGTCCCGCGCAGGGCGTCCCGATTCCTGGGGTCAATGGCTGCGCTGGCCGGTGCGCGGCTTGCTGATCTTCCTGCGCAGCGTGCCGGAGATCGTCTGGGCGCTGTTGTTCGTGCGTGCCGTGGGCCTCGGGCCGACGGCCGGGGTCCTGGCCATTGCCATTACCTACAGCGGCATGTTGGGCAAGGTCTACGCGGAGATCTACGAGTCGGTGGACCAGCGCCCCGCCCATGCGTTGCTGCAAGCCGGCAGTGGTCGCCTCGCGGCCTTCGTCTACGGGATTGTGCCCAATGTCGCGGCGGAGCTGTTGTCGTACACGGTGTACCGCTGGGAATGCGCGATCCGCGCCTCGGTGGTGATGGGGTTTGTCGGTGCCGGGGGCCTCGGCCAGCAAATGGACCTGTCGTTGCGCATGTTCGCCGGGGGTGAAGTGGCCAGTCTGTTGCTGACGTTCCTGGTACTGGTGCTGTTCGCCGATCAACTCAGCCGTTTGCTGCGCTGGAGGCTGGCATGAATCGCTTGATCAACCTGGCGCTGTTGCTGGGCATCGTCGCCGCGGCCATCGCCTCTTTCGTCTACCTGGGCATCGACCTCGGCGAACTCGGCGCCACCGGCAATTTCGGGCGCATGGCCGATTATGCCCGGCGTTTCCTCAGCCCGGACTTGAGCCCAACTCACCTGCAAGCCATCGGTCATGGCGCAGTGGAAACCATCGCCATGTCGGCTTTGGGCACCTTGCTCGCGGCGGTATTCGGCCTGATGTTGGCATTGCCGGCGGCGGGACGGTTCGGCTGGCCGTTGCAGAGCGCGTCACGCCTGGTGCTCAACGCCCTGCGCGCAGTACCGGAACTGGTGTGGGCGGCGTTGATGGTGCTGGCCGCCGGGCTCGGTCCCAATGCCGGCACCCTGGCGCTGGCCCTGCACACCACTGGGGTACTCGGCCGGCTGTTCGCCGAAGCGCTGGAAAACACCCCGGCGCAACCCGCCGAAGCGATCCGCCTGCAAGGTGGCAACGCGATATGGGCGTTCTGTTACGGCACGCTGCCCAACCTGTGGCCGCAAATGGTGGCCTACATTCTGTATCGCTGGGAAAACAACATCCGCATGGCCAGCGTGCTCGGGTTCGTCGGTGCCGGTGGTCTGGGACAGATGCTGTACGTCAGTCTCAGCCTGTTTCAAGAGGCTCAGGCCAGCACAGTCATCCTGGCCATGCTATTACTGGTATTCGCTGTCGATACGTTGAGCAGCTGGAGCCGTCAACGCTGGGTCAAGGCCTGACGGCTTTTGCAAAACGGCTCGCCCTGAAAGATTTCGCCTATCGGCTGCCAATACTGCGGCTATTAGCTGACTTACCAAGGGGCGACTAGCATTATCTAACGCCGGTGCCATCTGGCCGGCCAAGACCTGATAACGAGATAAGAACGAGTCTGCAACTGACTGGGCGTACCGTGGGTCATCCTGTCGGCAATTGCGTTGCCTGTGTTCAGAATACCCGCATGGCCAGATCGATCAGAAGATCGTATTGCACGGCCGCAAGCCTGAGTCATTGATTTCAATCACCGCTGTCCGACCACAACCGGGGCGGTCAGCTGAATGACACGACCGAGGGTAGCTCACACATGGCAACTGAATCGAAATGCCCGTTTCATCAGGCCGCCGGCGGTGGCACAACCAACCGCGACTGGTGGCCGAATCAACTGAATCTGAAGATCCTGCACCAGCACTCGTCCCTCTCCGATCCCATGGACGAAGGCTTCAACTACGCCGAAGCCTTCAAGCAGCTGGACTTTGCAGCCGTCAAAAGAGACCTGACGGCACTGATGACCGACTCGCAAGATTGGTGGCCCGCCGACTTCGGCCACTATGGCCCGCTCTTTGTGCGCATGGCCTGGCACTCCGCCGGCACCTATCGCACCGGTGACGGCCGTGGCGGCGCAGGCTCCGGCCAGCAACGCTTTGCACCGCTCAACAGCTGGCCGGATAACGTCAGCCTCGACAAGGCTCGCCGGCTACTCTGGCCGATCAAGCAAAAATACGGCCGCAACATTTCCTGGGCCGACCTGATCGTGCTCACCGGCAACGTGGCGCTGGAGTCGATGGGCTTCAAGACGTTTGGTTTTTCCGGTGGCCGCCCGGACGTCTGGGAACCGGACGAAGATGTGTATTGGGGTTCGGAAAGCAAATGGCTGGCCGGTGATACCCGTTACGGCAAAAACGATCAACCGATGCAGAAACCCGGTGAAGGCCCGCTCGTTGCCGAGCCTGGGGAAAACGAAGACAGCCGTGTCGAGCCTGGCCGCAATCTGGAAAACCCGCTGGCCGCTGTGCAAATGGGCCTGATCTATGTGAACCCGGAAGGCCCCGAAGCCAATCCGGATCCGGTCGCCGCCGGCCTGGACATTCGCGAAACCTTCGGTCGCATGGCGATGAACGATGAAGAAACCGTGGCCCTGATCGCCGGTGGTCACGCCTTCGGCAAAACCCACGGCGCGGGTCCCGCGGACAATGTCGGGGCCGAGCCCGAAGCGGCCGGCCTGGAAGAGCAAGGGCTGGGCTGGCGGAACAAGTTCGGTACCGGTAAAGGCCCCGACACCATTACCAGCGGCCTGGAAGTCACCTGGACAACGACCCCGACCCAATGGAGCAACAACTTCCTGGAGAACGTGTTCGGCTTCGAGTGGGAACTGACCAAGAGCCCTGCTGGCGCGCATCAGTGGAAGCCAAAAAATGGAGCAGGCGCCGGCATCATCCCGGATGCCCACGATCCGTCCAAACGGCGTGATCCCACCATGCTGACCACCGACCTGGCGCTACGCTTCGACCCGATCTACGAGCCGATTTCACGGCGCTTCCTGGAGAACCCCGACCAACTGGCCGACGCCTTTGCCCGCGCCTGGTACAAACTGATCCACCGTGACATGGGTCCGCTTTCGCGCTACCTCGGCCCGGAAATGCCCAACGAAGAACTGCTGTGGCAAGACCCGATTCCAGCGGTCGATCATGAGCTGGTCAATGACAGTGATGTCGCTGCGTTGAAGAGCAAACTGCTGGCCTCGGGACTGTCAGTGTCGCAGCTTGTTTCCACAGCCTGGGCGGCGGCGTCGACCTTCCGCGGCTCCGACAAACGCGGCGGTGCCAACGGCGGGCGCCTGCGTCTGGCGCCACAGAAATTCTGGCAGGCCAATCAGCCGGAACAACTCTCGGGTGTGCTGGAAAAACTCGAAGGTATCCAGAAAGAGTTCAACGCTGGCGGCAAGAAAGTATCGCTGGCCGACCTGATCGTGCTGGCCGGTTGTGTCGGGGTCGAGCAGGCAGCGAAAAATGCCGGACACACCGTCACGGTGCCTTTCACACCCGGGCGGATGGACGCGAGCCAGGAGCAGACCGATGTCGAGTCTTTCGGCTTCCTTGAACCCATCGCCGATGGCTTCCGCAACTACCTCAAGGGCCGTTACACCGTCCCGGCGGAAAAGTTGCTGATCGACAAGGCCCAGTTGTTGACCCTCACCGCACCGGAAATGACTGCGCTCATTGGCGGCATGCGCGTGCTCAACACCAACGTCGGCAAAACCGCCCACGGCGTTTTCACCAGCCGCCCGCAAGCGCTGACCAACGATTTCTTCACCAACCTGCTGGACATGGGCGTGGAATGGAAACCGGTGTCGGAGGCCAATGAAGAATTCACCGGAACAGACCGCAAGACCGGGCAACAGAAATGGACCGCGACGCGGGTCGATCTGGTCTTTGGCTCCAACTCTCAACTGCGGGCGCTGGCCGAAGTTTATGCCAGCGCCGGCGGCCAGGAGAAATTGGTCAAGGACTTCGTGGCAGCGTGGACCAAGGTGATGAACCTGGATCGGTTCGACTTGAAAATGAAATAACGCAGTGTGTGTTGGCACCCCGGCATGAACGTGCCGGGGTGTTTTTTTTGGGGGACTTCGCTGATTATGGGATCACAGCGGCGGATCAATCTGATCCAGTACGCGGTTCGCCGTGATCTCCGCCAGCATGATGCTGTTGGAAATGCCCAGCAGCGCATTGCGGTCGCTCCCCTCCAGATGGTCGACCAATTGATGGACCATCACATCCACCGAGGCCAGCGTCTCCACCAGATACACCATCAGGGTTTCGGTCTTGACTTCGGGGTCTACCGTAAACAGCGTGCTGACTGTGCGCGGCATGGCTTTGATGTCGGCTGTCGAGGGGAAGTGGAAGTTGAGCGCACGCTCGGCGGCGTCGTTGAGCTTCTTCGAGTCGGATTCGTAGGGGGAAGCTGGATCGGTTTCTGGCGGATTCGGCGTGGGTTTGATCATGATGAAACTCCTTGTGTATTTAAAGGAGTCATCACCCTTGCTACCAAACGAAGGGTGGTGACCATACGAAGGTTGGTAGACCGGCACACAAGGCAAACCCGGCGCGCCCGAAGGCGCCCTGCGCATGGCCACCATAAAACAGGTGTCGAAAAGCACCTGCAAAAGGTGACGCTGTGCGCCTTGTGGTGGCCGGGCTACCAAACCCGATCGCTGTTTTTTTCAGCGACCGGCAAACAATAGGACCCAGCCCCAAGACGCACAAGCCGGCGGATTCTGGCGTAACCGTAGGCAACGGCGCAAGGTTTTGTAGCTTTCAGGAAAAAAGCCTGAGGACGTTTAAACACAAACCCCACATCGACGTTTAAAAACGCCAAACACTCACCTGTAGGAGCGAGCCTGCTCGCGAAAAGAGCCAGAGCGGACGGTGCCGCTCCAGCCGGAGCCCCCGTGGACCTGCCTCGCGTCACGGATTGAGTTTCAAATGCGCATTGACCCGCCCGCTTTTTGGATCAACAAACCAGAACTCATTATTAGCTACTTTCACCTGGCTGCATTCCGTTGGGTAGCCTTTGGGTATGACGCAAACAACACCCTCGTTAAGTGTCCAGCGTTCCTTCTCGGGAGGGTCAGGTGCCATTTGAAAAATGTCCGTTCCATCGGGCGAAAACAAAATCGAATACGGACGACTGCCCTCCCGAGTGGTGCCATACAGCTTCTTGTTCATTAACGTGCCGTGGATTTGCTCGTCATTTAACGTGACGGCGTTTGCCGGCACAGATGGCGGTTGATAAGCGCTACTGCTTGCGCATCCGGCGAGAAAAATCAACGAGGCGATCATTCCGAACTTTAAGAAAGTCATGCCGCACCTTCCTTGTATTTGCCGAAAAAATTTTCGGTAAATCAAAGCTTAGTCAACGCGTTTGACCCACCCCGATACAGGCGCCCAACGGTTGACGGTGAGGTGCACTCTTCTACTTTTTGTTGGCATTCGTTAGGTATGGGGCCGATAGTGGGTGTTGTAGACAGGCAGCGATCGGCCAATAGCTGCCGATCCTTACTCGCCGCTTTCGCCCCAAACTGACATCAAAGGCCGGCTACACCAAGGCACTTTTTGATCGCTTTAACTAAAGCGAATTCCCCGCCCCTCGTAGTTTAAGGAACCGGGGTAATGCTTCGAACCACTCGGCAACGGATAGCATTCGGTTTAAGCGATGTCGCCACGGCTTTGATCGCCTTTTGAAGGTGTTCAGTTTCGGGATCGTGAGCGAAACCCTCAAAGTCGGCCTTACTTTTCCATTGCGCATAGTTCACTACGTGCTTTCCGTCGAAACTCGCGTGGAAGGATGAAGAGATAAAGCCGGATCTGTGTCGTACCCATCGCTCAACCTCGCTAGCGATGGCGTCGATCAGCTCTAGCTGCTTGTCCGCGGGCACATCGAAGCGAACGATCTGTGTGAATGTGTCATCTTCTGCAATGCGAATGAGCGCCATGATCGACCTCCCTTGTTTGCGTCTTCTGATGACACCGGCCGTGCAAAACCGTGCAGTAAAAAATGCATGAACCGGTGCCTGATGAGAAGTTTCAGAGAGTGGAGCCCTCTATTCGCCGAATGCCTCCATGAGTACTTGAACCAACTCACCGCCTTCTGGTGTTGCCCAACTGCCCGCCAGTTCGGCGATCAATTGGTTGGTGGTGGTCAGCGTCACCCCGGCTTTGTCCATGCGGCGCAAAGCGATATCATCCGCCATGGCTGTCGGTGAGGCGCCGCCATCAGCAACAACTTGCACTTCGTAGCCATCACGTACCAGCGAGAGTGCTGGATAAACGGTGCACACATCGTTAGTTACGCCGGCAATAATCAGTTTCTTGCGGCCAGTCGCTTTCACGGCTGCGGCGAAGTTCTCATCGTCCATGGCATTGACGATGCCCATACGCTTGATACGTCCGGCAAACTCGGTCGGAAGGATCTCCTCCAGTTCGCTCAGCAGCGGGCCTTGGGCATACTCTTCCATACTGGACGTCAGTACGACGGGAAGCTTGAGAATGCGGGCGGCTTTGGCCAGCATCAGGGCGTTGCGCTTTAGTTCTTCAAAAGGCATGGATTTAGCCCAGCCCATGGTTCCGACCTGGTGGTCGATCAGCAGCAAGGCTGCATTATCGGCATTGAAGTTTTCGAATGACATTGTGATTCTCCTGACAACTGCGATGGGGACTGTTCCCCCGGTTAGACAGCTTGCAGTGTTCCGAACTCACCGCGCCGGTAGCCATCGACTGCTGCGGCCAGTGCGTCCATCGAAGCGAGGGCGATTGGCCCTTGCCAAAACACGGGTTGATTCAACGGAGTGCCGGAAAACAAGACTGCCTTGGCATTTCCGTTCTTTGCTTGCAGGATGACAATCCGATCCGCGCGCTGAGGAAGATTGACCGGCGCCCTGGCATCATTCAGATCGTACGGCTGACCATCCACATACACCTCACCGTCGATAGGCATCACGAACGCCACGTGTCCTTCTGGAACTGGGATCTTCACTTCGCTTGAGGCTTCAAGAGTGATGTCCAGAAGCCTTACGTCCGTAGGCAGTAGCAACGGAGAAGCCAGCCCTTCGAAGTTGCCTAACGGAACTCTAATTTTAGCCCCAGCCCGATAAACCGTAGGGACGTCCTGAGCTTCCACACTGAAGACAAATGGCGCATCTGCCTGTTTGTCCTGTGGGAGGTTGATGAAGATTTGCAACATGTGAACGGTCTTTCCCGGCTGGGCTGGGACCTCTTCATGAACGATGCCTTCACCCGCCGCCGTCCAGTGCAAACCACCCGGTTGTATCAGGTTGCGGTTGCCTAGCGAGTCCCGGTTATCGATGCCTGTTTCCGAATCCAGGAACAGGTAGGAGACCGCAGAAAAGCCCGCATGTGGATGTGCTGGAAAGGTTGGTCCGCTAATCCATGCATGGTCTACGCCCAAGAACGGATCGATAGGTTTCGCGTACTGATCACCCCGCAGGGTAAACGCCCGGAACTGGCTGCCGTGGTTCATGCGCTGTAAACGTGCAATGGGTAGCATGGTTGCGGTCCTCAGGCCTCTTGAGACAGAGTTGGATAATCGATATAGCCTTCTGCGCCTGGGGCGTAAAAAGTGTTCTTGTCCGGCGTATTCAATTCAGCGCCTACCCGGAACCGTTCAGGCAGATCGGGGTTGGCCAAGAAGGCGCTGCCAAATACTGCGGCGTCTGCCTTACCTTCATTAATCAGCGACTCGGCGCTTTCTTTGGTCTGGCCGCTGCCGATCAGGTAGCTGCCATCGAACAGCGGGCGCAGTGCCCCGTGGTAGTCAAACTTGGCGCCGAACAGCGCTACATGTAGATAAGCCAGCTTCAGGTCACGAAGCTGCTTAACCAGATAGGTGTAGGTTTCCTGCGGATTGGCATCGACGATGTCGTTGAAGTTCATCTCCGGGGAAATTTTGATACCGACACGGTCACTGCCCACTTCACTCACCATCGCGGCGAGCACTTCCAGTACGAAGCGAGTGCGGTTTTCAACCGAACCACCGTACTGGTCGTCGCGCTGGTTGCTTCCGGTGGAGAGAAACTGTTCAGGCAGGTAGCCCGAGGCTGCGTGCAGTTCAACGCCGTCGAAACCCGCTTCAATCGCCCGGCGCGCTGACTGGCGGTAACCGTCAACAACCTCGGCAATTTCAGTGATGGTCAGGGCGTGGGGTATTACAAAATCCTGCAATCCTGTAGCGGTGTAGGTCTGACCGGCGGCTTTGATCGCCGAGGGCGCCTGAGGTTGTGCGCCATCAGGCAGCAACGAAGGATGAGACACGCGTCCGCAATGCATCAGTTGCATGAAGATGCGGCCACCGCGAGCATGGACTGCGTCGGTGACTTTTTTCCACGCCGCGACCTGCTGTGTGGTTTCGACACCTGGTGTGCGGACATAGCCTTTGCCTAGCGCAACCGGGAATACGCCTTCGCTGATGATCAACCCCGCAGAGGCGCGTTGTGCGTAGTAGCTTGCAACCAGTTCGCTGGGCACACCGGCATCATCTGAGCGCGAGCGGGTCATTGGTGCCATGACCATACGGTTGGACAGTGTGTAGCGGCCGACCTGGACTTTGGAAAAAAGAGATTTCATTTCGGTGCCTCTTTGAGTGATGGGCCTATGATTAATCAATCCTTATTCGGGATAAATGCCGTAAAATCGAAATGACTAATCCATAGGCGGGATAATCATTTGGACTTTCTTAACGACATGGCGTTGTTTGTCGAAGTGGTAAAGGCTCGCAGTTTCACGCGTGCCGCAGAAACGTTGGGAATACCGAACTCGACCTTGTCACGGCGTATCAGTGAGCTAGAGAAAGGCATTGGCTTGCGGTTGTTGCACCGTACGACGCGCAAGATCGAGCCGACCGAAGCGGGCCAGCTGTACTTTGAACGCTGTAAGCGGATCGTTGATGAAGCTCGTCTGGCGCATGAGCAGCTAGGCGAAATCCTAGCCCGGCCCAGCGGGCTGCTGCGTGCCTCCTTGCCCGTAGACTTTGCCACCGTCTACCTGGCCCCGTTGATTGCGGAGTTTTCGCAGATCTATCCCGGTATCAATTTCGAATTCGATCTGAGCCCACGCCAAGTCGATCTGATCACTGATCCTGTGGACGTTGTGATTCGGATGGGGGAGCCTGCAAACTCAAATCTGATTGCTCGCAAACTCGCGAGTTTGAGGCGCGGACTGTATGCCTCGCCGCGATATCTGGAGATATCCGGTGAGCCTGGTCATCCATCGGAACTGGTAAATCATGAGTGCCTACGCTTACGTGGCCAAGGTGCAGGTCGTTGGACGCTGTCTTGCTCATCTGAGAGGTTGGATGTCGATGTCGGAGGGCGATTCGAACTGAACAGCGTAGGCATGCTGAGGCGTCTGGCATCGTTGAATCTTGGCGTGGCGTTATTGCCCGAGGGGATCGCAGCGCAAGATGTTTCGGACGGAAAACTTCGCAAAGTGCTGCCGCAATGGCAGGCCTTGCCCGTGTCGGTTTACGCGCTGACTGAAACCCGCTTGCTTCCAGCGAAAACGCAAAGGTTTATTGAGTTTTTGCGAGATAAGCTTGAGTGCGCATAGTGTCCAGATCGTATGGCTGCTTCTGGCCGTTTTCGGCCCTTCGCGACAGGCAGAAATCGGCCAATAGCAGTCACTCCTAAGGAGTCAGAGTCTTTTCTCTACGCATCTGAGTGACCAGCGTAAACCTGTCTTGAGGGTGGGTGGTTTCCGACACCACCATCACAGCCCCCGCCTCATCACGATACTGGCGAAGAATGTTCAAGCCCGGAGAACCGGCTTCAGCATTGAGGCTCTTGGAAATCTCCGGCGACAGCAGTACCGCACGTACCTGCTGATCCACCACATCGATGTGCCGACCAAAATGCTGTTCAATCAAAGCGGCAATCAGTTCGTCAGGATGCTGCTCGGCCAATTCAATGACCTGAGAGTAGATGTCCTGAGCGTACACGTCAGTCCAGCACAGTGGCGCACGCAGATTTTCCTGGTCGACCCGGATGCTCGACACACAAAAGTAATGCTCGCCAGGTTCCAGGCCCAGGCGTTTGGCCAACGCGATGTCGGCCACAAAGTGCTGCACGCTCTGAATACTGCGCACTTGAGTTTCGGCCAGATGAACCAGGTCTGATACCGAGGCCAGCGACTGCGAATACCCGCCCTTTGGTGTGGCGGACTCAACCCGCGTGCCCACCCGTTTTCGCCGTGACACCAGCCCTTGGTTCTGCAATTGGGTGATGGCGGCACGCACCGTATGGCGGCTCACGTCATACAGCTCGCACAGCTCGAACTCCGTTGGCAGCAACGTACCTACAGGAAATCTCCCGCTGGAAATCCCCTCCATCAAGTCTTTTGCAACGACCGCATAGCGCGTCTGGTTCATACCTTTCATCAGTCCGAAGCGTTCACCGAGTTGACAGTGTATCAGTGAGCACGTAAAAATTATGTACGGACATATTGAATATGTCCGATCAATAACAAACATATCAGGATTACCCCATGTCCAGCACTGTCTTCGACTCCGCCCTCTTTCGCGACATGTTCGGCACCGCCGAGATGCGCGGTGTGTTTTCCGACAAAGCCTTGATCGAACGCTACATCGAAGTGGAAGTGGCACTGGCCCGCGCCGAAGCACGCTGTGGCGTAATCCCGAGCCAGGCCGCCGAACAGATCGCTGAACTGGCGACCTATGCCTCCCTCGACTTGACGCTGATGCAGCACGAAACCGAAATTGTCGGTTACCCGATCCTGCCGTTGGTTGAACAACTGTCGAAAAGCTGTGGCGAAGCCGGCCGCTACGTCCATTGGGGGGCTACCACCCAGGACATCATGGACACTGCTGTTGTGCTGCAAGTGCGCGCGGCGCTGGCACTGGTCGAGCGCGACATCCAGGCTGTACGCGGCTTGCTGGCCGACCTGGCCAAACGCTACCGCGATACCCCGATGGCTGGCCGTACTCACCTGCAACACGCACTGCCGATCACCTTCGGCTACAAATGTGCCGTGTGGCTGAGCATGTTCGACCGTCACGCCGAGCGCCTGGTGGAGTTGCGCCCGCGAGTAGAGATCGGTCAATTCGCCGGCGCGGCGGGCACGTTGGCGTCATTGGGCGACAAGGGTCTGGAAGTCCAGGAAGCCCTGATGGCGGAACTGGGTCTGGGCGTTCCGCAAGCCACCTGGCATGTCGCGCGTGACGGCCTGGCGGAAACCCTGAACTTCCTCGGGCTGGTCACCGGTACCCTGGGCAAGGTTGCCCTGGACGTCATGATGATGATGACCAGCGAGCTGGGTGAAGTGTACGAGCCCTTCGTCAAAGGTCGCGGTGCGAGCAGCACCATGCCGCAGAAACGCAATCCGATCTCCTGTGAATTGATGTATGCCGCAGCCAAAGGTGTGCGTCAGCACGCAGGCCTGATGTTGGATGCAATGATTCAGGACTTCGAACGCTCCACCGGCCCTTGGCAGGCCGAATGGATCGCCATTCCTGAAGCGTTCGCCTTGAGCGCGGCATCCCTCGGCCAGGCGAAGTTCATGCTCGCCGGCCTGGAAGTCCGCACTGAGCGCATGCGCAAAAACCTCGACATGACCCAAGGTCTGATTGTGGCTGAAGCCGTGATGATGGGGCTGGCCCCAGCGCTCGGACGCCAGGTGGCGCATGACGTGGTGTATGCCGCCTGCCGCATGGCTAACGATGAAGGCACCAGTTTGCTTGATGCGTTGCTCGCTCAGGGCGAAGCCACCGCACAACTGGATATCGAGGAACTCAAGCGCCTGACCGACCCGTCTAACTATTTGGGTCTTGCGCCGCAGATGGTCGATATCGCCCTCGCTCGTGAGGGTAGCGTCAAACGCTGATTGTTTCGGGGCTCGGCAGCATCGAGCCCCTCTGCCTACCGCTCGCAAATAACAACAACGAGACTGCAGACATGACCACTATCAACAAAAAGCCGTTCTACAAAGACCTGACCTTCCAGGTCATTGCCGCCATGGTGCTGGGTATTGCCTTCGGCTTCATGGCTCCGGAACTGGCGGCCAAGTTCAAGATCCTCGGCGATATCTTCCTCAAGCTGATCAAGACTGCCGTTGCCCCCCTCGTGTTTTTTACCGTCGTCCATGGCATCGCCTCGGCAGGCGACATCAAGCGGGTTGGCAAGGTCGGCTTGCGCGCGCTGATCTATTTCGAAATCGTTTCTACCATTGCCTTGGCCATCGGTCTGCTGTGGGGCAATCTGCTGAACATCGGCTCGGGCATGCACGATGCTCATCCGAGCAGCGCGACGGCAGCGGCGGCCAGTGCGGCAGTCGCCAAGGGTCACGCACCTGCCTCGACGATGGATTTCATTTACGGGATTTTCCCGGACAACTTTGTCGGTGCCTTCGCTGGCGGACAACTACTGCAGGTGCTGGTGATCTCGGTACTATTCGGCTTCGCCCTGCTGGCCCTCAAGCCCGAGCGTCGCAGCGTGATTGAGGACGGCTTGAGCCGCGTCTCCGAATGCTTCTTCGAGTTCATCAACTTGATCATGAAGTTCGCTCCGCTGGGCGCCTTCGGTTCGGTAGCCTACGCCGTTGGCAGCAATGGCAGCGCGGTGCTGATGTCGCTGGCCAACCTTGTGCTGATGTTCTACGTCTGTGTCGCATTCTTCATTTTCGTGGTGCTGGGTGCCGTCTGCCGTATTTCAGGCTTCAGTCTGTGGCGATTCCTCAAGTACATCAAGGATGAGATTTTCATTGTCTTGGGAACGGCGTCCTCGGAAAGCGCCCTGCCACGCCTGCTGCAGAAACTGGAAAAATTCGGTTGCTCCAAACAGAGCGTCGGTTTGGTCTTGCCTACCGGTTACGCCTTCAACCTCGATGGCACCTCCATTTACATGTCGCTCTGCGTGTTGTTCATCGCCAACGCCTACGGCGTGCCGATGAGCTGGGAGCAACAACTGGGTACTATCGCCATCATGCTAGTCACGTCCAAGGGTGCAGCAGCGGTTTCCGGTGGGAGTTTCGTTGTGTTCGCCGCCACGGTGACGGCAATCGGCGTACTGCCAGTGGAAGGACTGGCATTGCTGTTCGGGGTCTATCGCTTCATGTCCATGGCCATCGCGACCTGCAACACCATCGGCAACAGCGTAGCGACCGTTGTGGTGTCGAAGTGGTCGGGGGAGTTTACCGAACAGACTGCCAAGGCCGAATACAACAGAGTGTTTGGGCGTAATTTGGAGGCAGCGCTTTAACGGATCTAAGGTGGTAACTGAAAATACCAACACCCTAGATTGATTAAAAATCGATAACAAAAAAGGGCCCTCGAAGGGGCCCTTTCTTGTACTCAAACCATACTCACTTGGTCAGCCAAGACTCGACTGTTTCGGAGCCGTGCTCAGCTTTCCACTCTTTCAAAGTCTTGTGGTTGCCGCCTTTGGTCTCTACGACTTCGCCAGTATGGGGGTTCTTGTAGATCTTCACCTGGCGAGGCTTGCGGCTACCAGACTTGGACTCGACTGTCGGTGCGCGACGACCAGACTTCGGATCAAGCAGGTTGATCACGTTCGGCAGGCTGTAGCTGTACTCGGCAAGCAGGGCTCGCAGCTTGGTTTCGAATTCGATTTCTTTCTTGAGGCCAGCGTCACCCTTCAGGGCTTCGAGCGCTTGAAGCTGTTCAGCCAAGTGTTTTTCGAGCTGACGGAATTCTGCGAGCTTGGACATGAGAGGTCTCTAGTTGGTTAGTCTCCTAACCGTACACTAAATAAAAAAAAGTTTGTAATTGGCGTAAGCCTACTTTCGTCAAAAGGCAGGCACGACATCGCCGTGATAGCGCTCAAGGATGAACTTCTTCACTTCAGGCGAATTGAGCAACGCGCCAAGTTTCAATACGGCCGGAGCGTTCGCCTTGTCGCGACGTACGTACAGGTAATTGGCGTACGGTGACTCCGAGCTTTCAATAAACAGAGCATCCTTATGAGGCTCAAGCTTCGCTTCCAGCGCGTAGTTAGCGTTGATCAATGCCAGGTCGACCTGGTTAAGCACGCGCGGCAGCATGGCCGCTTCCAACTCCTGAAATTTCAGGTGTTTGGGGTTGCTGACGATGTCGAGGCGAGTAGCCATGATGTTATCGGGATCCTTGAGGGTAATCAGGCCTTGCTTGGCGATCAGCAGCAGCGCACGACCGGAGTTGGTCGGGTCGTTGGGAATGGCGATGGTGGCGCCATCCTTGAGTTCACTAATGGATTTGATCTTTTTCGAATAGGCACCGAACGGTTCGATGTGCACGGCCACGATTGGCACTTGATCGCTGCTTGGGCGATCTTTTTTATACGCCTCGTAGTACGGCTTACTCTGGAAGTAATTGGCGTCCAACAAACCTTCATCCGTTTGCCGGTCTGGCTGGATATAGTCAGAGAAGACTTTGACATCCAACGTCACCCCTTCTTTGGCAAGCTCAGGTTTGAGGAATTCCAGGATCTCGGCATGGGGCACAGGCACCACTGCGATTTTCAGGGTTTCGGCATAGGCAGAACCCATGGCTGCGACGAGCAGTGCAACGGAGAGAGCGACGCGTTTCACGATAATTTACCTTCGAAGCGTTTCAGGGAAAAAGAAGAGAGATCCAGGTCGGTCGAGCCGCGCATGCACCACTGCGCAAACGCCTCGCCAAGTGCAGCGGAATGTTTGAAACCGTGGCCGGAACAGGCTGACACCACCAAGGTGTGCAGCAACGACGGATGCTCGTCGATGATGAAATGGCGATCCGGCGTAACGGTGTAGGCGCAGACAGCAGACTTGACCACCTTCGAGGTAACACCGGCGATGCGGCTGTGCACCTGGTGCTCATACATGTCCTGCTCTTCGGCAGCCGAGACTGTACGATCCATTGATTGTGGCAACGAGGTAGTGTGGTACTGCGCGGTAGCGATTTTCAGGCTGCCCTCGCCGTGTAACGCGGGGAAGCCATAATTGATTTTGTCGTCGCCGCGACCGTGGGTGAGGATAAACGTCGGTGAGTGGCCCACCAGCCCGGCGCTCTCCTCCAGCTCGAACCAGAACAGCTTCTGCCGGTAGACACTGAGCAGGCTGTCAAACGGCTTGCCCAGCAATTCGCTGCTCCAGTTGCCGGCGCTGATCACTAGCTTGTTGGCAAAGAGCGTCCGCAAGTTCGTGGTGACTTCAACACCCTGCTCATTCGAGCTAATCGCGGTGACGGTCTCGCCTTTGTACAGGATCGCGCCGTGCTGTTCGGCCAGCTTGAGCTGCACGTCGATGCAACGTTCAGGGCGTACAAAGCCTCCACCAGGCTCGAAATAGCCGATGGCATTGTCGTGCACGTTGGCAAACTGGGGAAAGCGCTGGCGAATCTGCTCGGCGGACAAGACTTCGTGCTCGATGCCATATGTCTGCGCCAAGCCGATGGTACGCAAGGTGAAGTCAGTTTTGTCGTTGGGGTCAAACTCGGGACTCGAGGTCAGCGCCAGTAGGCCCGACTGTTCGAACAGCGACTCCCCCGACAATTCCTCAAGCGCGCGCCAGATGCGGTGGGAGTTGCGCACGATGGGAACGTACTGCGCGCCCTCACCGACCGAAAGCCTAGTAATACGCGTATCGCCGTGGCTAGAGCCCTGATTGTGAGGTGGGTGATAGCGGTCGATACCAACAACACTCACACCGGCCTTCGACAACTGATACACCGTTGCAGCGCCCATGGCACCCAGGCCCAAAACCGCAACATCACACCGCTCGGACATCAGCTCTCACCTGTCAAAAAGAAGCTAGTTGAGAGTGAAAAAGATTAAGAATCAACATCTAAAAGAGCATATGCATATTCTAAATCACGTGCAAGCAGCCGCACTGCCTCGAGTGTTTTATCAGAAAGGCGTCAATACTTCGCGTTTGATCATCGTCAATTCTGATCACGACGCGACGAGTTTAAAGCTGTCATAAGTGGCATAGAGCAGGCAGTGGATTTCTAACGGGACACCATACAGACGGAACTCGACCCTGGTGAATCGTTTGCGGGATCACCATTTACAGGGATAGGCAGACCTCGCGTTATTGAACTCGACTCCCAAGTGTCTGGCGGAGCTTTCATGCTTCGTATAACTCAGCAGTACGTAATCTGTAGGACGGTCAATAGCAGTCAACCTCTACACCCTCTAACTTGCACCCCTCACACATTTGGGGAGGTCTTCCCGAATTTTTCATGCCCGCATAGAAATCAGCAAATGTGAAAATTTTGTTAACTAACTGACTCGTAAAGCTTTCTTCAAGACACTCGATCTGACATGCTAATGAGAATAGTTCTTACACGCACTCGCATCAGATTCGTTTTGTATCACTTGGGGAAGCAGATTGATGTCGTTTCACACCATTCACCGCCGTTCGAACCTTTCTCCTAACCTGTTGGCACTGGCTATCTGCATGGCCAGTATCACCACCGTCTCAGCGGAAGAAGCGCTTCAGACAACGTCCGAAAATGCCGCCCCGTCCAGCACTCTAGAGCTCGGCGCCACCGAAATCGGTGCCACTCAACTGGGCAGCACTACGGAAGGTACCGGCTCCTACACCACTGGCCCCATGCAAACCGCGACCAAGCTGCCGCTGACCATGCGTGAGACCCCTCAGGCGGTGACCGTCATCACCCGGCAACGCATGGACGATCAGGCCATGACTAGCATCAACGATGTGGTGAAGGCCACACCAGGCCTGTTTTTGGACTTTTCCAGCGGCCCCGGCCGGCAGACCTACTCGGCGCGTGGTTTCGACATCGATAACCTCATGTATGACGGTATCCCGAGTGGCTACCAAGGTTGGACGGTCGGCGCCCAGCCGAACCTGGCGATGTTCGACCGGGTCGAAATTGTGCGCGGTGCGACCGGGCTGGTCACCGGTGCAGGAAACCCTTCGGCGGCCATCAACCTGATACGCAAGCGGCCCCTCGCCGAGCAGAAGGTCACCTTGACCGGTGCCGCCGGCAGCTGGGACGACTACCGTGGCGAGATCGACGCTTCCAGCCCGCTTAACGACAGTGGCACCTTGCGCGGACGGGTAGTCACTTCGTACCGCGACGCCAACAGCTTCATTGATGATGTCGAGGAAGATCACGGCCTGTTCTACGCGGTCACTGAAGCAGACCTGAGTGATGACACCACCCTGACCCTGGGTTTCTCCCACCAGAAAGACAAGACCAACTACTTCTGGGGCGCCTCGATGATCGGCCTCGACGGCCACCACCTGAACCTGCCGCGCTCGTACAACCCGGGTACCGACTGGGAGAACAAGGATCAGGAGATCAACACCATTTTCGCCGAAGTGCGTCAGCGCCTGGCCAATGACTGGAATCTTCAGGTCAACGCCAACTACTCTGAACAGAACGCGCTGTTCACCGGTTCTTACCAGTCGCGCTGGGTCAACAACACGCTGGCCCGAACCGTCTACCAGTCGGCCCACGATGAAAACCAGGCCGGCGTGGACGCCTTTGTCAGTGGCCCATTCGAAGCGTTCGGGCGGACACACGAGCTGGTGGTGGGTGCCAGCAAGCGCATCTACGACATGACCACCCACAACTACGACCCGTACGACACCAACTGGCCGATCAACGCCGGCAAGCCAAACTTTGTCCACACTGACAATAGCCGCGAAGTCACCACCCAAGACGGCGTGTACATGACCACTCGCCTAAGCCTGGCCGACCCGCTGAAGCTGATCCTTGGCGGACGTCTGGATTGGTATGATTACGACAACCGTGACGGCGATGGAGACTACAAGGTCACCCGCAACGTCACCCGTTATGCAGGCTTGATTTACGACCTGGACGACCATCATTCGGTCTACGTCAGCTACAGCGATATATTCACTCCACAGAGTTCTAAAGACACCTCCGCGACCCCCGTCAAGCCGATTGTCGGCAAGAACTACGAGGTCGGCATCAAAGGCGAATACTTCGACGGTGCGTTGAATGCAAGCCTGGCCTTGTTCCGTGTCGACCAGGAAAACCGCGCAGTGCAGGTGTTCGTGGAAAACTGCCCACAGTCTTCCTGCTATGAGGCCTCAGGCGAGATTCGCAGCCAGGGCATCGACTTTGAATTGCAAGGCGCTCTTACCGAAAATTGGCAGATCGGCGGTGGCTATACCTACGCCCGCGTGCACACCATCAAGGATGACGCCAACCCGCAGACCGTGAACCAGCGCTTTGACACCGATACCCCTGAGCACCTGTTCAAGCTGGCCACCACCTACCGCTTCCAAGGCCAGCTGGAGAAACTGCGCGTCGGCGGCAACGTCTCCTGGCAGAGCCGTATGTACAACGACATCGAGTTGCTCGATGGCAGCAGCTACCGGCTCAAGCAGGGTGCCTACGCCGTTACCGATTTGATGACCGGTTACCAGGTCAACCAGAACCTAGACCTGCAACTCAATGCCAACAATATTTTCGACCGCAAGTACTACTCCTCCATCTCCAACTCCGTTAGCTATGGTGGCGACAGCTACGGTGCCCCGCGCAATTTGATGCTGACCGCCAAGTACAGCTTCTGAGTTATCTAGGCGCCGGGATGCGCCGCGCTGCAAACAGCACAGAAAGGGACGCACGTTAAGCCTGCTCCCTTTCTGTGCGGTGGTCGTAAGTTGAACGTGATTTTTGCCGTCACTACCACTTGAAAGCGGTCGATAACCCCGAACATCACAAAGCCGGATTTCCGCGTCATATCACGCGGTAAATCCCCATGCTCAACACGCAGGAGGCGTTCAGATGACCCTCATTTTGAGGCAAGCCCACGTGACCGATCTTCCTTCGATATACCGGGGAGAGCAGGACTACATTCGGTCTTGGGAGCCCACTCACGAAGATACCTGGCGGCTACAGTTGGAGCGTCACCTCACTCGATGGGTTGAAAACTTCGATCGATTGACGGTTGCGATCATTGACGAGCAGTTTGCCGGTTACTCGTTGTGGACACCCGAACAAGATTACGCGGAGCTCTGCACCATCAACGTCAGCCAGGTCTACAGGCGGAACGGCGTTGGCCTATCGCTGCTCAACGCTTACGCGGCCACCGCTAAGCAAAATGGATTTGCTTATCTGCGTTTAAGCGTGCGACCCGATAATCCAGCCGCACTCATGTACGAGAGAGCAGGCTTCTCATGCATGGGAACCGATTCCCATGGTTACCTCCGGTATGAGCGACTGAGCTGATCAAGGCTGTGATTTGCTCAGTTGCCAGAGTAGGCGACCGTCCACTTTTACCCGTTCTCTGCCGAGTATGGTGCTGGTGAATTCCGAGGCAATCGGTGGTCAGAATGAAAAAAATGAAAAAGGGGACAGATCTATTTTTAGAATAATAAATTCGTCCCGCTCGGCGGCGTCGTTGAGCTTTTTCGAGTCGGATTCGTAGGGGGAAACTGGATCGTTTTCCGGGGGATTGGGCGTCGGTTTGATCATGATGAAACTCCTAGAGAAATGGAGCTGACACCATTCGCTGCGAAACGAAAGTTAGGTGGCAACTGTACGCGGGTTCGCAGACCAGGACTCTAGGAACCTGGCAGACCCGAAGGTCTCCCACGCACAGCCGCCATGACATGAGAGGCAGACCTGACGATCTGCTCAGGGACGGTAGACGATGTGTGCCTAGAGATTACCGGGCTGCGAAACCCGATCACTGATGTGCAGTGACGCGAATCAAGTTACCGAGCAGCCCCAAGACGCACAAGCCGGCGGATTCTGGCGTAACCGTAGGCAACGGCGCAAGGTTTTGTGGCTTTCTGGAAGAAAGCCTGAGGACGCTTAAACACAAACCCACAACGACGTTTAAAACGCCAAACAACGCGCCCGCAGGAGCGAGCCTGCTCGAGATCGAAACAATTGAAAAATGTATTGTCTACGCGTGCATATCAATGTTTTTCGCCCCCTCCTGCTGTTCATTTCATTTGCGAATAGGTTGAAGCTGCCATTACTGCGACGGCCAACACAACCCAGCACTGATTTTCGGCGCCAACGTTTCCTAAAATTGATTACTCAATGTAATAAGTGAAATTCAATTATTGGTCTCTACCATCGCCAGATCTAGCAATAAGATGACTCCATCAAACCATCCCTGCTGGAGCATCCCGTGAAAAAAACCATTATTGCCGCCCTGCTCGCCGCTGCCACTAACTATGCCAATGCCGGCACGGTATTGGTTGTCCTGTCGGATCAGGCTCAACTGGACCTGAAAGACGGTAAGGTCATGCAGACAGGTTTCTTCCTGAACGAATTAATGCAACCGGTGCAGACTTTCATTGCCGCGGGTCAAACCGTTGTATTTGCCACCCCTAGCGGCAAGGCGCCAACGGCGGACGAGAAATCCAATGATGTGAACTTCTGGGGCGGCGATGAAAAGGCCCGTCAGGAAAGTCTCGCGCTGCTGGCCACGCTGAAGCTGACCTCGAAGAGCGACTCGCCGGCAATCAGCTTCGCGCAGGTTCAGAAAATCGGCTACGACAAGTTCGATGCCGTATTCGTGCCTGGCGGCCATGTCCCGATGCAGGATCTGCTGAAGGACAAGCAACTGGGCCAACTGCTGACCAACTTCCATGAAAAAGGCAAAGTCACCGGCTTCACCTGCCATGGCACCATAGCCATGTTGTCGGCGATCCCGGACGCGCGCGGTTTTGTCTCTGCGCTGGAATCGGGCAAGCAGCCGGCAGCGCCAGCCAACTGGATTTACAAGGGCTACAAAGTCACCGCCTTCACCGACGCGGAAGAAGAGCAGGCCAAAGGTTTCCTCGGTGGCGGTCATATGAAACTGTTCCCGCAGGATGGCCTGACGGCAGCCGGTGCGAACTTCTCCGAAGCCAAGCCATGGAGCGAGAACGTGGTCGAGGATCGCGAAGTCATTTCCGGCCAGAACCCACAGTCGGCAAAGGCAGTCGCCGTGGCCATGCTGGCGAAAATGAAGTAATCCCAGCCTGGTTGCAGGTGCTGCGGGTCAATCAGCTTTGGCTCCAGCACCGCCGTCTCTGCCGACACGCTGGAAGCTTGGGCGTCGGAAGACGACGCCCGCATTGTTCGCTCAGGCCCAAAGGCTCGCACCGCACCGGAGAGAAATCGGCCATCGGAACATGAAAGGCCGGGTCAGAAACGACAAATCTCCAATGTAGCGCGCAGTCCTGCAGGGATACGATTCTCTAATCTGATTTGCCCTCCCAAGCGTTCCGCAATCGTCTGAACGATAGCCAGCCCCAAACCTGCACCCTGGTCGTTTCCGCGACTGTAAAAACGCTCGAAAAGTCGCTCGCGATCTTCTTCGTTGATTCCCGGCCCCTCGTCTTCGACGCTGAGTTCGTAGCGATTGTCCTTTTTGCTCAGCCTCACCGTGATCACGCCATGCAGCGGGGAGAAATTCGCCGCATTGGTGACCAGGTTGTTCAAGGCAATATCAATGACAGCGGGGTCTACTCTCACAGGCTGGATGTCGGCGGTGACATCGAAAACCAGTTCGAGCTCCTTGCTCAACAACCAGGGCGTCAACTGAACAAGGCTCTCACGAACGGTGGCAACCAGATCGATCGGCGCGGGTGTTTGCGTGCCTGCCTGGGGTTCGATGCGGGCCATCGTGAGCAATTGATTGACCAGCCGACTGGTACGGTCCACGCCAGCGATGAGGTGTTCAAGTGAGGTGCGACGATCAGCTTCGCTCCCTGCCTCCAGAAGGTTCTGCGCATGGACCCTGAGCACGGCCAGTGGCGTGCGCATTTCGTGGGCGGCGTCAGCGACGAATCGTCGCTCACGCCCCAGCACTTCCTGAATCTGCGCGAGCATTCGGTTGAGCGCTGCCTGCATGGGTTCTAGCTCCGTGGGCAACGGCGTAAATTGCAAGGGCTCGAGCGAGCCAGGGTGCCTGGCCCGTAATGTCGCGGCCATGTTGACCAGCGGCTGCAAGCCCCAGCCAATGGCCAACCAGATCATGGCCGCCAGCATCAGGCTTCCCAGAATATTGGGCCACAACGTATGGCGCACAATTCGGTCGACCAGGTCCGAGCGGACGTCGTCTCTCTCCCCTACCCAGATGCGCAAACCGTTTTGCTTGTCTTCGAGCAGAAAGGCACGCCAGCGGCGATTGCTCAAGTCGACGACATCGCTGAAGCCTGGCGTCCTTGGCGGTGGGTTGAAAGACGGCGCGCTAGCGGTGTGTACCAGTACTTCGTTACTGGCGTTCCAGACTTGAAAGGCAATCTTCGTCTCGTAGGGATGGCCGTCGACCCTTGGCACCGCTTCGCTCAGGGCCTGATTGAAAGCCTGGTACAAATCAGCATGTTCTTTGCCGGTCATGGGCATGCGCATCACGCCTTGCAGCAGCCGGGCGTTCTGGGCCAGTTGTGCGTCATAGACTTCGGCGATTTCGTGGTTGCTGTCGTGCAGGTTGAGCAGGCTGATCACGGCCAGGCCGGCCAGCATCAGGCCGATGATCAGCGTCAGGGTGCGCCGCCTGATCGAAGTCATCCGCGCTCCTCCACCAGATAACCGACACCACGGATGGTGCGGATCAGGTCGGTGGAGAATTTCTTGCGCAAATG
Source organism: Pseudomonas sp. Sample_10 (assembly GCF_004321495.1). Lineage (NCBI taxonomy): Bacteria > Pseudomonadati > Pseudomonadota > Gammaproteobacteria > Pseudomonadales > Pseudomonadaceae > Pseudomonas > Pseudomonas sp. Sample_10. The sequence continues at coordinate 39,234 of NZ_RCOE01000243.1, read as the reverse complement.
ATGGATGTGAACTTCCAGCGTGTTGCTTTCGGCTTCCTCGCTCCAGCCGTACAGCAGTTGCATCAAATGGTCGCGAGTCATCACCCGCCCGGGCGGCGAAAGCAGTTCGTGCAGCAGTTGGTATTCCTTGGGCGTCAGGGCCACGGGCTCGCCCTTATAGCTGACTTGCTGAGTGCCGGGATTAAGGCTGATGCCCGCGTGCTCGATCGTCGATTGCGCGCGCCCGGCGCTTCTGCGCAAAAGTGCACGCAAGCGGGCTTTCAATTCCGCCAGGTCAAAAGGCTTGATCAGGTAATCATCGGCCCCGGCATCCAGCCCGGCGATACGGTCTTCGGTGGCATCGCGCGCGGTAAGGATCAGCACCGGCAGGTTGGAGCCACTGTCACGCAAACGCCGCAATACCTGCAGACCGTCCATGCGCGGCAGGCCGAGGTCGAGCACCACCAGATCGAAGGTTTCGCTGAGCAGCGAATGCAATGCGCTGCTGCCGTCCTGCAACCAGTCGACGGTGTAACCCTCGCGACCCAGGGATTGAGATATCCCCTCGCCGAGGGCCACGTCATCCTCTATCAGTAATAAACGCACATGGACTCCTGTCAGCCAAGTTTCTTGTTTATGTCCACCAACAGTGCTTCGATCTCCTTGCGACGCCCGGCATCGGCGGTTTCGCGTCCGGGTCTAGGCGCCGCCAGCAGTGCTTTTTGTAGCGCAGCCTTGGCTTCAACGTAACGCTTTTGACGGTAGAGGTGATCACCCCAGAAGTACAGGCTATCGATACCATTTGGGTTCATGCGCAGGGCCAGTTCGAGTAACTCCCCGGCCTTGTCCGAGTCGCCAAAACCGATGGGCCATCCCGGTACACGATCATACAGCGCGCCGAGGCTGGTGTAGGCTGAGCCTTGCAGCGCTTTGGGGTCAATCGCCAGTGCCTTTTCCAGATCGGCCCTGGCTTCCTTGACCTTGCCCAGCGCCCCCAGCCCTCCCTGGGCACCGGCCCAACTGCTGGTGACGATGCCGGACCAAATCCACGCTTCAGCAACCGATTGGCGCTCCTGAGTGAAGCGTGAGGCTTGTGCAGCGAGCTTTTCGAACGCGGCGGTTCGCTGCCCTTCCGGCACTTCGTACTGAATATGTGCCCAGCTTTGCTGGATATCGTTCAGGCGCTGCTGATCGGCAGCGTCCAGCGCCCAGGCGCCCTGGCTGAAGGCGCCAAGCAGCAGGCATGCGATGATGTATTTCATGGTTTGAGATTCTCCTGGTCTGTTTTCTGGCTCAAGCGGCGGATCAGCGGCAATTGCTTGCGCAAGCCACGGTCCACCAGGTGCGGTAGCAAACTGTTGAGGTGCACGAAAAAACGTTCCGGCCATCCCAGGTACAAGTCGCGACGGTCACCGGCAATGGCATGAATCACCGCGGTCGCCACGGTACGCGGATCGTCGACATTGGCCTTGAGCGCATCGTTCAGCGCCTGGGCTGCCGGACTGTTCATGCTGGTGCGGGTGGCTCGCGGGGCAACGTAGAGGACGCTGACCCGCGTGTCGGCCAGCTCCCGGCGCAGGGCTTCGGAAAACCCGCGCAGGGCAAACTTGCTGGCGCAATAATTGGCGTATCCGGCGTAGCCAATGGAGCCATAGGTCGAACCGACGTTTACCACCATGGCGCTGTCAGCTTGCTTGAGGATCGGCAGCAGGATTTTGGTCAGACAGATCGGCGCGCTGATGTTCACCGCCAACATCGCGTTGATCTCGTTGTCATCGAGTTGTTCGAGCATGGCGAAATGATTGACGCCGGCGGCATTGATCAACAAGTTGATGCCGCCCATGCTTTCGGCTTCTGCCTGTACCTCCCGGCGCTCGGCGGCGACGGTCAGATCGGCGCCTACCCAGCACAGATTATTCGGGTAGCGTTTAAGCAACGCATCCAACGGCTCCCTATGTCGAGCCACCGCCAGCACATGGGCACCACTGGCACAAAGGGCGGTGGCGATGGCCAGGCCGATGCCACCGCTGGCACCGGTCAACACGACTCGAGCTTCAGACAGGCGCATGGCGGTTCTCCCCGTCGCCCGGCAACCCACGGAACATGTCGGCGTATAGCTTATAGACCACTTTCGAAGCATGAATGACGGCGGCCTGGTCATCCGGATCATCCAGGGTGTCCATCAGTCGCCGGTAGGTCTGCATGTGCTCGATATCCAGAGAGCCGTGGGAACTGAGGTAGCTGAAGGCGCTTTCCGGCAGGTCCAGGCGTTCGCGAATGCTGCTGGCGGCGTGGGTGGCCAGGGCAATGCTGGTGCCTTCAAGCACATTGACCATGCCGAACAGTCCTACCGGGTTGTCTCGGGCAATCAGGTCGTAAAGGAAACCGACCATCAATTCGATAGGCAAGGACGGGCGGCCGTCGCGCACGGCATCCCTGTCACCGCCACAAGCCTCAATGTCATCGAGTATCCATTTTTCATGACCGTACTCATCTTCGATGTATTCGCATACCGCTTCACGCAGCCATTCCAGGCGCAATGGCAGGCGTGCACCGCAGGCCATCATCAACGGCACGGTATGACGCACGTGGTAATAGGCCTGCGTCAGAAAGGCCCGGTAGCTTTCGAGGCTGACGTTGCCCTGCAACGCATTGCGAATGATCGGCAGGTTGAACAACGTCAAGCGTTCTTGGTGAGTGGCTTCTTGCAGGGTTTCAAAAAAACTCATGGTGCGGATTCCTCGGAAAATGCAGATTCGCTCAGTTGCGCCCGGTAACGCTCGACGATGGCGTCCCGGCGGGGTCGACCATTGGCTGTCAGCAAGCCATTGGTGGCGGTGAACGGTTGGTTAAGGCGAGTCCAGTGGTGGACCCGGGCGTAATCGGGCAAAGCCTCGTTGGCCTGGGCCACGGCGGCGGCCAGTTGTTCGTCAGTGCAGTCGGGATGATGGGGCCAGAGCAGCGCATGGTTGCGTGGCATGGCTTCGCCGTAGACGAACGCCTGGGCGATATGGCGGCGCTGGGTCAATTCGGCCTCGACCCATTCGGGGTTAACATTGCGCCCGAAACTGGTGACGAATTGATGCTTCTTGCGGCCCTTGATGTATAGAAACCCGTCGGCGTCGAACTCACCGAGATCACCGCTGGGCCACCACTGGGCGGTATTCGGTGCGTCCCCCAGATAGCCCAGCAGGGTCGCACCCTTGATCAACACTTCGCCATCGTCGGCCAGGCAAATCTGCACATGGGACAATGGCCGCCCGACACTGCCGAGACGCCGTGCTTGCGGACGATTGAGACATACCACCGACGCACATTCCGACAACCCGTAACCTTCGTAGACCGCAATGCCCACACGCTCGGCACGCCGCAGCAAGTCTTCGCAAACCCGGGCCCCTCCCACGGCGGCAAAACGCAAATGCCGGGGATCAAAGGCTTTCTGCTCGGCAGCGCTGACCAGCATTAGCAGCAGCTGTGGCACCAGGATCAGACTGTGAGGGCATCGACTGGCCAGGCATCCCAGCAGCAGCGGTACATTCACACCGCTGGCGCCTTGAATACCCAGTGACTCCTGGCTTGGCAGACTCAAGGTGGCACCCGCGTACAACGCGGCATAACAACCAATGTTTTCCAGCAAAATGGCCAACGGCAGCAGGGCCAGGTGGTGTTGCGGATCAGTAGGCTTGCTGGCTTGGTCCAGTTCGCGGGTGACCCGCAGAATACTCTCGGCACTCAAGCACACACCTTTGGGGGTACCTGTCGTGCCCGATGTGAACGTCAGTTTGGCAGTGCCCTCAGGCAAACGGCTCGGGCTGTTGAAAGCGCGACACCAGAACTCGCCACTCTTCTGGTAGCCCGCGGCTTGCAGCTCCTCTTGCAATGAAGGCTCGGCGATCACCCGTTCGGCCTGGCTTTGTTCCAGGCAATGTTGCCGTTGCGCCGGGCTGAAAAACGGCGGCAAGGCCACACAGGTCAAGCCTTCAAACAACGCAGCCAAGTCCCAGAGCATGGCGTCGATGCCATTGCCCAGTGCCAATGCAAGCACTTTGACGTGCTCATCGCGCAAGCGCTGCTGGCGATGAACAACCTCTGCATACAGCGTGGCATAGTCCAGCTTTTGCTGATCGTCCCATAGCGCGGTGGTATTGGATTTTCGCTCGGCATGGTTGCGCAGGGTCAGTTTGAAACGTTCCACTTCAGGCGACATGACAGGCCCCCTCCATGGACGTTGGCAAGCCCAAGCGGCTAAACAGACCTATGTTGCTTAAATGAACGAACCCGGCCCGAATGTTGCCAACGTGGACCCAAGGTTTGCTTTCGTAGTAACTGCCCCAGGCGTGGCGGTCCTCGCCCAGCCGCGCAGGGTCGGCGGCACACAGCGTCACTGGCTTCAAACCCAAGCGATGGAAACTGTTTACCAGCCCCAGGTTTCCAGTAAATGCCACCCACTCAAGACCGCCCATGGCCAGCAGATAAGTCATCGCGATAATGCTCAGCCGAGCACTTCCTGTGCTGCTGGCCGCCAGATTGCCCACCTCGACGATACCCGAACGGACTATGGCCTGATCCGCGGCAGCACTGATCAGCGGATCAATCGCTTCATCCAGATAACCCTCGAGAAACAGCGGTCCGTCGCTTGCCAGACGTACACCCACCACCGCATGCAGCGCGCCGAGCGCATCGCTCATGCCAAACAATTGCGGCATGAAATGGCGAATGTCGGCACCATGGGCCTGGCGAAAACGTTGCTGGATGAAACTTTCGAAGGTGCACCGTTGCGGGTCGTCGGGCAGTGCTCTGACCAGACGCATCTGCGGCGTTTCGGCTTGGCCGAAATGCAGCGGCAACTGAACATTCCAGTTGAAATCGGACATTGAAAGACACCTCCCCCGGATCAATTTGGGAGAAGTATCAAACGCATTTCTTAACGAAGTCTGAAGGTGAAAAAAGTTTGACCAAAATCGTCTTCAGATTGCCTTAAGGCTTGGCGGGCAGTGTGACAGCCGTCGGCTCGATAGCCGAACCCACGCTGTTCAATCGAGTTGACAGTTTATTACCTGCATGAGGCCAAAAATGACTGGCGATAAAACAACACAACGCTACACAAGGCTGTCGATCACTTTGCACTGGCTGATGCTGGCGCTCTTCGTCGGCGTATACGTTTGCATCGAAACCAAGGGATTGTTGCCACGGGGCAACCCTTTAAAGGGTTTGTTTCTCGGGTTGCACGGGCTGTTCGGTCTTGCCATCTTTGCCCTGGTCTGGGTCCGTCTGCTCGGGCGACTGACACCACGCCCACCCATCACGCCAGCGTTGCCCGCCTGGCAAACCGCTATTTCTCACCTGATGCATCTGGCGCTGTATGTCCTGATGATCGCCACGCCATTGCTAGCCTGGCTGATGCTGGCAGCAGGCGGCAAACCGATGCCGTATTTCGGTTTTTTCCTGCCTGCACCGGTGGCGGTCGATCCTGACCTGGCCAAGCAATTGAAGCAATGGCACGAGCTGCTCGGCAGCGCCGGTTATTGGCTGATCGGCCTGCATGCGGCGGCGGGGTTGTTTCATCATTACTACGTGGGCGACAACACATTGACCCGTATGCTGCCAAGGCGTTGATTGCCCTTGAGCCCCGGACATTCAATCAAAATCCGAACGCCTTCGAATTCAACTCCACAAGAGGCCGGGGCAGGTTTTCCACCCACCCCGCCCTTCGCCTAGCCTTTTACGAACGCCAGCAAATCAGCATTGATTGCATCGGCGTGGGTGGTAGGCATTCCGTGCGGGTAGCCCGAGTAAATTTTCAGGGTGCTGTTCTGCAATAGTTTGGCCGACAGGAGCCCGGAGTTTTCGTAGGGCACGATCTGGTCGTCATCACCGTGCATCACCAGCACCGGTATCGTGATGCTCTTGAGATCGTCGGTAAAGTCGGTCTGGGAGAAGGCTACGATTCCGTCGTAATGCGCCTTCGCACAGCCCATCATGCCTTGGCGCCACCAGTTGCGAATGATGCCCTCGGACGGTGTTGCACCCGGGCGGTTGTAACCGTAGAAAGGTCCTGCTGGAACGTCATGGTAGAACTGCGCGCGATTGGCGGTCAGTTGCGCCTGCAAGTCATCGAAAACCGACTTCGGCAAGCCTCCAGGATTGCCTGGGGTCTGAACCATCAACGGTGGTACGGCGCCGATGATTGCGGCCTTCGACACACGGTCTTCGCCATGGCGCGCGATGTAGTGGATGACTTCGCCACCGCCGGTGGAGTGTCCTACATGGACAGCGCCTTGCACCCCAAGATGGTCGACCACGGCCGCGACATCGTCGGCATAGTGATCCATATCGTGCCCGTCCCAAACCTGTGTGGATCGTCCGTGGCCGCGCCGGTCGTGTGCAATGACCCGGTAGCCGTTTGCCAGGAAAAACAGCATCTGCGCATCCCAGTCATCCGCACTGAGTGGCCATCCGTGGTGAAAGAACAGCACCTGGGCATCACGTGGCCCCCAGTCTTTGTAAAAGATCTCAACACCGTCCTGCGTCGTCACATAACCCATGCTCGCATCTCCTGTATGAAATGGAGGTCACGATCGGCATCGTGTCCTGTTGCATCTGCACTGCTTCGCCGCCCAATCACTTCAGGTTTGAAGTCAACTTCAAGGTCAATGGTTTTGCCAGGCGGAATATGAGCATAGGCGAACTGGCAACAATCAGCGGATTGGCGCCTTCAAGACTACCCACGGCCTTTGACGATTGAGGATTCAGGCCTGATCGCAGGATCGGCCCTGCGCTTTTGTCGCGCCTGCTCGCCTTCCACCAGCGCCTGACGCACCAGCGCCCTCGCCGCCCAAGCGGCGCAGTCGAGTGATTCCTCGATGCTTGCACCGCTGATATCACGCACGGCAATCATCGCCTCGGTGCCCATGACGATCGACAGCGCCTGCTTCAGTCGTTTGCGTGCCCGGGGTGAAAGCGTGTCCTTGAGTGAGTCGACGATCGGCTCGATGTAGCTCATCCGCCGGCCTGGCCTTAACGGCTCGTGCGTCTCACTTTCCAGCCACACGGTCATGAAAGAACGCTCCATCACGTGCAGGCCGATTTCGTCCTCGATCAACAGTTTGTTCAACGCGATCGCCGCAAGCCCGACGGCCTTCACCGGATCGTCTCCCGGCTGCCAGAAATGCTCCAGCGGCTTCATCTCACGATCGGCCGCGGTCTCACTGATCAGGGCCTCCATGGAAGGAAAATAGCGATAGGCCGTGGCGCGCGAGACCATTGCGCGCTCGGCCACCTGTGCGACTGTCGGGTTATGGCCCTCGTCGCGCATGGCAATGGCGGCATCGATCAGCGCTTGGCGCGTGCGATGTTTCTGGTTGGCGCGGCCTTGGGAATCGATGTCGCTGACGGACGGGCTTGACTTCGGTTTCGGCATGGAATAAATGATACTCCGTCTATTCATGAGACTAGAGTCTCATAATAGGCAGAAGGCACGGGATATGCCAACAACCCCGAGCACGGCACGACCGCTGCGCCGGGCAGAACGACTTCACATCGATATCCGGCAACTGAGCGCGCCTCAGGCGCGCATGAGGTGAGTGTCATGAATTTCAATCCCCGTTCGCGGACCTGGTTTCGGCTGGCTGCTCTCTATTTTGCCTTTGGCGTGTTGATGGGTGTGACAATGGGCGCAACCGGCGACCACTCGCTCTTCGCGGTACATGCCCATGTCAATTTGTTGGGATGGGTGTCAATGGCCCTGTTCGGGCTCATCGGTGCGATGCACCCCTCAATGACTGAAGGACGCATTGCTGCAGCGCAATTGTGGACCTACAACGTCGGCGTGCCGGTGATGCTCGGCGCATTGACCCTGCGCCTCAAGGGCTTCGCCGCAGTGGAGCCGTTGATTGCCATCGCCTCGGTGCTGATTGGCTGCAGCGTGCTGCTTTTTGTCTGGCTGGTGTTCTCGCGAGTGGGTGTATCGGCCCAGCACCCAAATCAGGTTGCGGCCAGCCCACCATCAATCAGGTAGATGGCGAAAGAAAACGTCACGATCGACAGCACCGTACTGACCAGGATGGAAGTCGCGGCTTCACTCTGATAGGCGCCGGTCTGGTTGGCGAACATCGCCGGGATCGTCGCCGACGGAAGCGCGCAGAGCAGGATCATTTGTTGGGCGTAGAGCCCATGGGTGCCGAGCATCACAGTGGCAGCGAACATCAACACCGGGTGAATGAGCAGCTTGAGTCCAAGATTGCCCCAGACTTCACCCGACATCTTCAGTTTTTCGGAGGACATGATCAGTCCCAGGCACAGCAGTGACACCCCAGGTGTCGCCTTGCCGAGCAGATTGAGTGACTCCGCAGCAATTGGCGGCAGTTTGAACTGCAGCAGCGAGATCAGGATGCCAAGGGCTGGCGCCCACATCAGCGGACGGCGTACCGCTCCCGAGAGGCTCGATACGAACGCCTGGGTGCCGCTACCTTTTCCATCGGCGATGGTGAGCAGCATGGTGGTCAGCGGGATCATTACCAGGCTCGCAACCAGGTTCAGCACGAGCACTGAATAAATGCTCCCGGCGCCGTACATCGTCGCGAGGATGGGAATGCCCATGAACGCTGCATCCGGATAACCGTTGACGAAGCCCTTGAGCGTTGCAACCTTGAGGTTGCGCGTGGTGAACCAGCCGATCGCCAGCGCTATGGCGTACATGCCCATGATGCCGATAAACGTCGCCACGACAAATTTGAAGTCGAACAGCTGTTCACGAGGCGTGCTCGCCATCCCGACAAACAGCAGCGCCGGGAATATCCAGCCCAGCACCAGCCGGCTGATCAGCAGGCTGTCCGAATGGGTAAGCCGCCCGCGCTTGCCGGCGATATAGCCGAGCGCGATCACAAAGGCGACGGGCAAAATCGGCCCTACGATTCTGTCTAACATGTGCTCAATCCTCGTATTTGTTTTTATCAAGAATGTCGTCGTGACTGATCGCGGCCGACACGGCTACAGCCGTATGAGCGTCGATCCATCGTGGCAATGACCCGGCGGTCCTTGCGATCAGGGTTTGAAGCGATAGTCGCGGATGACGTCCTGGTCCGGTTCGATTCCGAGCCCCGGCCCCTGCGGCACGTCGATGCGGCCGTTACGCGGAATAATGGCGTCGCCATAGAGTTGCGCTTCGAGATCGAAGTAACGCCATTCGACCAGTGACTTCGCACCGCCGAGAGCGGCACTGCCATGCACGGCGGCCAGCAGGCCGGGGCCGTCATAGAAGGCGTGGACCATTACCGTGACGCCGTGGGCATTGGCCAGCGCATAAACTTTTTGCAGTTCGGTGATGCCACCCATTTTTGCCGGGCTCGGCTGGATGAAGTCGACCGCACCCGCCTCCAGCAGATGCTGGAAGTCCATCAGCGTCGAAGCATTCTCACCGGCCGCAACCGGGATGCCGCCGTGCTGACGAACCCTCGCCAGCCCCGAATAATCTTCCGGCGGCCACACCGGTTCTTCGATCCAGCGCAGGTTCAACGGGCGAAGTTTCTCGGTCATATCGAGCGCTTCGCGCACCGACCACGGGGCGTTCACGTCGAGGGTAACTTCCACACCGGGGCCTGCGGCTTCGCATGCGGCGCGGATGACATCGGCATCCACCTCATGCAATTTCAGATGACGGAAACCGCTGTTCACCGCACGCTGCACATTGATCCTGATCAGCTCAGGGTCGGCATAGCGGATCAAGCTTGCATACGCCGCCAGCGAAGTGGCCTCGCTGCCCCCCAGCAGTTGGTAAATCGGTTGACCGGCCGCTTTGCCGGCGATATCCCACAAGGCGATATCAATCGCCGACAAGCCATAAATGAACGCACCACTGCGACCGAAGACGTGAAACTTTCTCTGCAAGTCGCCCTGCAATTTCTCGCGTCGCGTGACATCCGCGCCGATCAGCTCAGGCGCGAGGATTGTGTCGATCACGATTTTCACTGCTGGTATTGCGGTGAAGCCGAAGGTTTCACCCCAGCCGACGATACCGTCATCCGTGGTGACTTTAACCACGAGGGAATCGACCATCTGAAGATCTTTCGGGCCCCATACGCCCCCGGCCGATTTGCCCCCCGTGGTGAAGGGAATTCGAAGCGGAATGGTTTCAATGCTGGCAATTTTCATAAGGCTGCGCCTCGGGCAGGTTGCAAGAGTGGCGCGGCGAGTTTTGGAGTTCGTCCGCGTCAGGGTTGAGAACAACGTATATGACGTCCTGTTGTCCCTCAACTGAACAACCAGCGCTTTTTCACACGCACTCACAAATAACAACATAACTTATTGTTTTAATTGGTTTTAATGATTGATGTCGTTGGCGTATTTCAGTTGTTACTGACTGGAACAAGTCTTCTCATGTAGATTAAGAAGACAAGTGAAAGGGATGAATGAGCATGAGTGAAATGAATGTGCAACCCGTCGCGCGGCGACCTCATCTTGCCGAGCACATTGCCCGCTCGTTGAGCGACGAGATCGCTTCTGGACGCCTGCGGCCGGGAGACCGTTTGCCGACGGAACAATTTCTCTCGCAGAACTTCGGCGTCAGCAGGAATGTCGTTCGCGAAGGGATCGCGACGCTTCGTGCTCAAGGGCTGATCCAGTCGCGCCAGGGCGTTGGCGTCTTTGTCTCGGCCGCGGCACACTCGCCGCAGCCTTCACCTCAGCGCGAGCGCGCGCCGTTGCTGGACGGCGATAATACGATCCGCAATATGTTCGAAGTGCGCGCCGTACTGGAAAGCCAGGCTGCTGCACTCGCGGCGTCGCACATGACCCCACACAAGCTGAAAACGATCCAGGCTGCCGTTCTGCGGATGCAATATGAAGGCGAACCGACGCTGGAGACGGTCAATGCCGACCTCGACTTCCATCGAGCTGTGGCCGCAGCATCGGGCAACGACTATCTGGAGACGATGATTCGTACCGTGCTCGAGCCGATGCGGGCTCTGATCACCATGAACTTCGCTCGGCGGGGCCCGGTGTTCAGCAATATTCCGCATGCGGCACGCGGTGAGCATGAAGACCTTGTGCAGGCGATGACCGACCGCAATGCGGCGGCGGCACGCCAGATCATGGGGCAGCACATCGTCAACGCCGCCTCACGATTCGGCTACGAAATTGATTTCTTTTAATGTGGACGGCCGGACGGCGGTTGTTTCGTTGTCCTACAAGAACAACATCCGAGAGCGCAGGTGCATTTGCCGGGTTCATCACAGTTGCGTCGCAGATATCAACTGAGAATCGACTCGCGACTTGCGAGCCACTATTGCGCTGCGACGCTTGAGTTCGGCACGTCACTGTCGAACACGACGACCAGCTTCGGATCGGACTCGATGGCAGTAACCACTTCGTTCAACTGCGGCATGGTTTCCGGCCCATAGATGTTGTAGGGCGGGTTGTGGAAAGTGACCCGCCAGTATTGAGGCGTGACCCGCGTGAGCTTGATTTCCTGTTTGACCGCGCTGGTGGGCGATGCTTTGTCGATTGCCGAGGGGGCGGCTTCACCAGCGAGCGCCGCGCCTGTCGTCGCCAAACTGGCGAATATCAGTGCAGCCGGTTTTCCACCCGCCCCGCCCTTCGCCGCCTCGTGATCGTCAATCCTGAGGGCACGCAACACCCTATCGAGCGCGTTGTCACGGCCGATGCATCGAGTCAGACGCACTGAACCGCCCTGCGTGCATCGTTGTACGACGGCCGCAAAGTGTCGTAGGGCGGCAGCATCATCCTGGTGGCCGCGAAGAAGCCCTGACAATAGACAGGGCGCATTTTGGAAAAGGTCTGAAAGCCTTCGTAACCGTGGTAATGGCCCATACCGCTGGCGCCGACGCCGCCGAAGGGCATGTCGTGCTGAGCCACGTGCAGTAGCGCGGTATCGGTGATTCGCAATAGCGACGACGGTTGAGATTTCTCCAGCCATCCGCCCCCCACCAAGATCGCTAACCTTTCATTCGGACAACTGACGGCGCCTGGATCCCGGCGACATGGAAAACCAGCGCTGGCAAGCGCGATTGAACACGCTCTGCTCGCTATAACCGAGCAGACCGGCAACCTGGGACATCGGCATGTGCCGCTCCGCCAGATAGTGATCGGCACGGTCACGCCGCAGGCTCTCGACTATTTCATCGAAGGTTCTCCCCTGCTCGGCCAGCCTTCGCTGCAACATACGCACGTGCATACCCAGTTGCTCGGCAATCAATGGCAAACGGCAACGCTGGATCGGCATCATGCGCAACACCAGGCGCTCGACCTGACTGACAACATCCGACGTCGCTTGCAAGTCGAACTGCTGGAAATACTGTTCCAGTGCACGATGCAGGTAGGGGGCCTGCTGTTCAATCCGTTGATTGAGTTGTTCGTCACGAAGCACCAGGGCGTTGCAGGTTTGACCGGTGCGCACCGTAGTTTTGAAATAGCGCCGGTAGCGTGCTTGAGCCACTGGGTGATGGGCGGAAAACAGAACGGCCTGGGCAACGAAGTTGTCGCCATACAGTAACTTCATACCGTTATGCGCCACCCCCATTGCCAGCTCCACCATTTGCCTTCGCGGGGCCGGTCCGGTCAGACGGATGTCGATCAACAGACGCGGCGCCTGGTTCTCGCTGAGATCCAGATCAAGCTGGATGCCCGGGCTGTGGTAGCCGATAAAACGGATAATCTGCTCCAACGCCTCCCCCGCCGTTGCGCACGTTCGAGCAATGACCGCAATCGGCCCCAAGACGTGCAAGTCCTGGTACTCAGCCATGCGCAGACCAAAGTCAGGGCAATCCAGCTCTCGTGCGGCAAACTCCAGCAGCCCGACCAGCGAACGCAACGGTACCCGTGCTTCCTCGTCCATCAGCACGTCCGGATGGATGCGAAAGCGCTCGAGCATGAGGTCCGCTTGCCCGCCGAGTTGGCTTGCCACCTCACGAAATCCGGTAAACGAACTTGTTCTGATCAATGTAGTCATGTCGTCAAAGATCAAATAAATGGCATGAGAGGTCAATAATTATCTAGCGCGTCCAGCCAACAATCGGTCCCAGGTAACTTTGTTGCTTCCTGGTGAAGCAGCCCCTGTTCGCTCGCTCGGGATCATTGTGTGATGGAATTCGACTACGTAATCATTGGTGCCGGCTCAGCCGGCTGTGTCCTGGCCAACCGCTTGAGTGCAAATCCCGATATCACGGTATGTTTGCTGGAGGCCGGTCCGGAAGACCGCTCGCCACTGATCCATGCCCCGGTGGGCGTCGCGGCGATCCTGCCGAGCCGACACGTCAATTGGGCATTTCACACAGTACCGCAACCCGGCTTGAACGGACGTCGCGGCTACCAGCCACGCGGCAAGGTACTGGGCGGAAGCAGTTCGATCAACGGCATGGTGTATATCCGTGGCCACCAAAGTGACTTCGACGATTGGCAAGCGCAAGGTAATCCCGGCTGGTCGTTCGCCGATGTACTGCCGTATTTTCGCAAGAGTGAAATGAGCCACCGTGGCGCATGCGACTACCACGGAGCGCAAGGCGAACTCTATGTCGGCAGGAACCCGATGCACCCCGTCACGCAAGCTTTCATCGAGGCCGGGCAGAAGGCCGGACACAGGCACAATCCCGATTTCAATGGCGTCGACCAGGAAGGCGTTGGCCAGTTTGATGTGACGATCCGCAACGGTCGGCGCTGGAGCACGGCCACCGCCTTCCTCAAACCGGTTCGACACCTGCGCAAGAACCTGACGGTGCTGACTTCGGCTGCTGCCGAACGCATTGTGCTCGAAGGCAAAAAAGCCGTCGGTGTCGAGCTGCGCCTGAAGGGCAATCGCCAGACCATAAAAGCTCGCCGGGAAGTCTTGCTCAGTGCCGGTTGTTTCGGCAGCCCACAATTGCTGATGCTCTCGGGGATTGGCCCGCAAGAGGAGCTCAAACCCCAAGGCATTAAGGTGCAGCACGAATTGCCCGGTGTCGGAAGAAACCTGCAGGACCATCCCGATGTCGTGCTCAGCTACAAGAGTCCGGATACGTCATTGATGGGTGTCTCACTGCGCGGCAGTGTCAAGATGGGCAAGGCATTGATCGACTATGCCAGACATCGGCGTGGCCCTTTTGTGAGCAACTTCGCCGAAGGTGGCGGCTTCCTGAAAACCGATGCCAAACTTGCACGCCCGGATATCCAGCTGCATTCAGTGATCGCGATGATCGACGACCACAACCGCAAGCTGCACTGGGGTCACGGCTTCAGCTGCCACGTCTGCGTATTGCGGCCCAAGAGCATCGGCAGCGTCGGCTTGCAATCGAATGACCCGAGCGCCCCTCCGCGCATCGACCCGAACATTCTCGGGCATGACGATGATGTCGAGACCCTGCTCACAGGCTACCGTATGGCCAGGAACATCATTCATCAAGCACCGATGGCGCGTTATGGCTTGAAGGACATGTTCAGCGCGGGCTTGTACGGCGATGAACAGCTGATCGAACTGTTGCGCCAGCGTACTGACACCATCTATCACCCGGTCGGTACCTGCAAGATGGGCAACGACGAACATGCGGTAGTGGACAGCCAATTGCGCGTGCATGGCATCGAGGGACTAAGGGTGGTGGATGCCTCGATCATGCCGACGCTGGTGGGCGGCAACACCAACGCCGCTTCAATCATGATTGCCGAACGCGCGGCGGACTGGGTGTTCGCGAGTGCGTGATCCTGCTGTCGAATCGACCTTCGGCGTTGCTGCTGAAGGTCATCGGTTTCGGCACAAACGTTGCGAACAGTGCGGCAGTGATTTGAGGTGATTTGTTGCTGATCAGCTAAGGTAAGTCGATCAAACACGTGTTTGGGCAGATCATCCATGAACGCCTACTTCACCTTGTTCTTCGGCATGTTCACTACCCTGCTGGCAATCATCAATCCACTGGAAGCCATTCCGGTATTCCTGGGTCTGCTGCAGGACAAAGACGCTGCGGAACAGCGCCGCGTAGCACGCAAAGCCTGCCTTTACGCGCTGCTGTTGATGTTTTTCTTTTTGATTTTCGGCAACCTGCTGCTGCGTTTGTTCGAAGTTCCGCTGAGTATGATCCGGGTGGTCGGCGGGGTGATCCTGATGCGGATCGGCTTCGAGCTTTTTGCGCCCTCGCCCAACAGCAGCCTGATTCCAAGCGGTGGCAAAGGCGACGAGGACGTCTCCTTCATACCCATGGCCATGCCGATCATGTTCGGCCCCGGCGCCATCGCGACGGTGATTGGCCTGACCAGCACCATCAAGGACTCCGACCGCGTCATGCTGTCCTTTGCTGTCGTGGCATTGGCGATCTGCGCGACCATGCTGGTCACTTACCTCTCTTTGGCCTACGCCAACACCATCCTCAAGAAGATTGGCCCCCAAGGCATCGACGCCGCGACCCGCATCGTCGGCTTTTTCGTTTCGGCGATGGGTGTGGGTCTGATCTTTCACGGGACGGTGGAGTTTCTGCAGTCTTATGGGGTTCTGCTTCACGCCGTGGCGAAATAGGGCATCTGCTATCGTTCATTTCGTATCTTCCGGAGCGCAACTGTTCTGAGTCCTCAGAGGTTGTGTGTGTTTTTACCGAACAGGAAAGAAAAACATGCAGCGACTACAGACGCCCATGGCTATTTTGGCCGCCGGTTTAGTTGTCATGGGGAGCGATTCAGTACAGGCCGATGAAGATACCGCCGAGTTGGCCAAGAAGGCGCTCAATCCCATAGCGGCGATGTATAGCCTGCCGGTGCAGTACAACTGGGATCAAAAAATCGGGCCATCGGGTGAGGGCATGCATAGCGTCACCAACATTCAGCCAGTGCTGCCATTCTCTATCGACCCTGACTGGAATCTGATCTCCCGAACCATTCTCCCCGTTATCGACCAGCATGGCCTGGTCGCTGATGGCCTCGCGGACAAATCAGGGATCGGTGATGTGACGCAGAGTTTCTTCTTCTCACCGACAAAGCCCACTGCCAATGGCTGGATCTGGGGCGCTGGACCCGCGATCCTGATTCCGACCGGCAGCGATGAATTGCTTAGCAATGAACAGTGGGCGCTCGGCCCGACAGCGGTCGCTCTAAAACAATCGAATGGCTGGACCCGAGGAATTCTGGCCAACCACCTCTGGAGCCTGGACAACAGTCCGCCTGATGATAAAGAAAAAGTTAACGCCACCTTTCTGCAACCGTTCTTGACGTACACCACCCACACCTACACCAGCTTCGGGGTGAATTCGGAGTCGACCTACGATTGGCAGAGCAAGGAGTGGTCCGTACCGATCAATTTGTTTGTTACGCAGATCCTGAAAATTGGCGGGCAACCCATCAGCCTTCAGGCCGGCCCGCGCTACTGGGTCGATAGCCCGGAGGATGGCGCTCAGGGTTGGGGTTTCAGGGCCGCGGTGACACTGCTGTTCCCGAAATGACGTCGTGGGTCGATGCTAAAAAAGCAGCACTCAAAAGGACTTTTTCGGACAGTGGCGACCTCGGGTGAGGCCGCCACTTTTCAGCGGATTTGATCAGTTGCCGTTTGGCAGTGACAGATTGATGCCTTCTTTCTTCAGCGCATCACGCACGTATTGGAATTTTTGGTACTGCGACAATTCCATCGGCCCGTCGTAACCCATGCTTTGCAACTTGCGTGGTGGGTATTCAACGTAGGTTTTCATCAGTTTCATGATCGCTGCCGAGATCGGCACCATGGTCCAGGTCCGCTCGGTGAAGTTGTTCATGAACAGGTCATAGCGCTCTTGCGGGTCTTGCCACAAGTCAAACACCTGCGGCACGGTGGCTACGTATTTTTGTGCGCCTTTCCAGCCCAGGTTCGAGTCCACGGCCAGCCCCCCTGTTTGTGCGCCATCGTCGCCTCGCAGGTTGAATACCGCTTTGTAGTTGCCGACACGCGCCGCGCCTGGGGACAGTTCATTCTCGGTAAAGTAGAACCACTCCTTGCGCGGCGAAGGCGCACTGCCGGTGAGTACTGGCGTCATGTCGTAGCTGTCGAAGATGGTCGGCTGACCCTCGCGATCTTTCTCAGGCAGTTTCACACCGGCCACAGCGGCGAACGTCGCCATCAAATCCAGGCCGCCGAGGATCTCGTGATTTTTCGTGTTCGGCTTGATCTTGTCTGGCCAGACGGCTATCGCCGGGACGCGGTTCCCACCCTCACGCACGGTGCCCTTGGTGCCGCGGAACGGGGTGTAGCCGGCATCCGGGTAAACGTCCTGCCAGGCCCCGTTGTCAGTGGTGTAAACCACCAGCGTGTTCTTATCCAGGCCCAGCGCCTTGAGCTTGTCCATGATGCGGCCAATATGGGTATCGAGTTCGACAACCGAATCGGCATACTTGGATTTGGACATCGACTTATGAACGAACTCCGGTGCCGGCAAGTTCGGTTGGTGCACTTTCATGAAGTTGACGTTGATGAAGAACGGCTTGTCGGATTTGGCCGCCGTGTCGAGAAACTCAAGGGCAGCTTTTTCGACGTAGTTATCAAAGAACGGAATGCCGACCACGCCGGGTTTACCGTCGACCACCGGCGTGTCCACGTATTGGCCATTGACCTTGAATTCCTCTACCGCTTTTTCGCCGGCCTTGCCGGACAGCGCGCCTTTGGTCACCTTCTGGAACATCTCACGGGTCTCCGGATCCATGTCGGGGAACCACGTGGGGTCGGCGTAGGTATAGGCATTGAGATGGTACAGGCCGACGTACTTCATCACGTCATAGCCCTGGGCATTGGGCAGTGCGTAGTCGGCTTCGCCCAAGTGCCATTTGCCGGTGAAGTAGGTGTCATAGCCGCCGGTCTTCAACACGGATGCCAGCGTCCATTCGGCGGCTGGCAAGCCACCGCCCTGCCCTTGAAACGCCACGGTGGTCATGCCGCTGCGATTGGGGATGCGCCCGGTTTGCATGGCCGCCCGGCCGGGTGTGCAACTCGGCTGCGCATAGAAGGAGTAAAAGGTCACACCTTCTGCCGCCAACTCATCGATTTTCGGCGTGGGCATGCCGCGTCCAATTCCACCTCCGTACGGCCCCAGATCGCCGTAGCCAGTGTCATCGGAAACGATGAACAGGATATTGGTTTTTTCTGTTTGAGCAGCGTGGGCAAGCCCGTTCAATGACAACAGTGCAACAAACACGACAGACAACTTGAAACGATTCGATAGCTTATCCATTCCAGCAACCTCGTGGTTCCATAATGTTGGCCGGTGATAAGTGCACAACTGCATGGGTCCATGGTGCATTGACCACCGTGTAATTAGCCCAGGTACTGCATACAGAATCATCCCCCCTTGTTGCATGAGCCCGTACGAATCAAGGCGCACGAAGGAGTCTAGTGCGGTTTTTTCAGCTCAGCGGGGTATTTGCTCATACGTTGAATTCACCTACAGCTGCGATTCACTCGAATGCAAATACCTTCTTCCAATCCTTTTTCATGCTGATGACCGTCCAGCCATCTCGCTTCGCCTGGTCATAAAGAGCTTGAGTAAAGGTGCCTACCTTGCTCTCCGGCAATGCTTGAGCCGGGCCATAGGCATACTCGCGCTCAGCGTCGTCATGCAACACCAGCATCGCCAGGCGCGCGCCTTGCCCGGCCTTGGTGTATTCCAGCATTTGCTTATCGCCGGTGGAGTTGCCAAAAGCCGCATTCGGCTGGCGGCCCGTCATCAGGTAAATGTTCTCTGGCTTGCCGGCATCGTTATCGTTGAGCACTACTTTGGGTTGTTTGATCAACTGCGGTTTGCCGCTCTTGTCGTAGACATACTCGGTGGCGCCAGCGCTACCGACGACCTGCTCTGGAGGCACGCCGTAGATTTCCTCGGAATAGGTGCGAACGAAGTCCTGCCCTCCCCCGGTGACAATGTAGGTTTTGTAGCCATTGTCACGCAGGTATTGCATGACTTCTTTCATGGGCTGATACGTCAGCTCGGTGAAAGGACGTTTCCAGCGAGGGTCGCGGGCTTCGGCCAACCAGCCGCGAACTTGCTGCCTGAACTCATCCGTGGGCATGCCGCTGAGAGTTACCATGGCGATTTTCAGGTAGTCGTCGAGGGTCAGTTTTGCCATGGCGGCGCGGTCGCCCGACAGTACCGTCTTGAAGGGTTCGGCGTTGGCCAGCTCAGGTTTTGCCTTGACCACTGCAGGAACGCGGCTCAGGCAATAGAACAATTGGCCATACGCGGGATGCTCAACCCATAGCGTGCCGTCCTGGTCGAAGGTCGCGATGCGATCGGCGGGTGCAACGAACTGGCTACCCCCATCCTGAGTGGTTGCCTTGACGAATTCCACGATGGCTTGCTTGGCCGGCCCTTCATTCCAGGAGGCTAAAGGGTCAGCCGCGAACACCGCCGTCGAAGTGATCAGGCTCAGTCCGAGTATGGCGAGAGGCGCACAATAACGGCGTTCGACGTGCGAGAGAGAGCGGTTAGCAGTGACTGCGGAGTTCCAGGTACGCTGCACCAAGATCATGAGATTCATGAAGTTCACCTGAGATTGAGTTAATCGTTGGCGGTTACATGGCTGCTCACGCTGGCGATGACTACAGCAGTCAGTTGGGAACCCAGTGTAGTGGCTTTGGGAATAATTGCTGTTTCTGCACTTGAATCAGACATTGCTCAATGCAGGGAGCGGCACGGGATGGTCAATTTTGAGAAGTCCATTCGTGAAAAAGTGCAACACCAGGTAATCAGCTATACACAATATTCCACTAGGCACTTCTTCAACCGATCGAGGTTGTGAATGAATTACACCATCCCTCTGACAGCGCTACTGATAGCCGTAAGCCTCTCGGGCTGTACCCGTTCATCCAACCAGCCGGTGACACTTCCCCTTACAGCCACCCAGCAGAATGCCGGCCAGATCGCCCATACGACGCTGACCGACGTGGACAACGAAACCAATTTTAACTTTTACATCTCTGGCGTCCCGACAGGCACCACCATGCCGTTGCGCATTTTCACGTTCGTCAACAGAGGCAATTGCCAACAGCCAGGCCCGGTTGCTTACGAGATGAATGACAGGATCACCACTCAGCGTAGTGCTCAGGCAGGCTGGACGTTTGAGCGGGTTGCCCCGATTTCTGTGGCGGATCTGTTGTCCGAGCACTATTCCGTTGTCGTGCGCACGACACCCGAAGATGGCAGCGTCGATCTTTTTTGCGGGAATATCGCCCAAACGGCTCGGTGAGCATTTTCATTGATCCGCGTGCGTAAGTGCCGCTGATGTTCAGCGGCACCCACTCGTTTATGCAACCAGCTGTCGCTTCAGAACTTTACCCACCGAACTGCGGGGCATGGTGTCAATCATTTGCACCGATTTCACGCACTTGAAGCCAGCCAGGCGCAGGCGGCATGCCTCAATGATCGCGGCCTCACTGGTAGCACCTGGGGACGCTGCAACGACGAAGGCTACGGGGACCTCGCCCCATCGTTCGTCAGGCTGGCCGACCACGGCGACCTCGGCGACACCTGGCAACGAGGCAATAACCGCCTCGAGTTCTGCCGGGTAGATGTTCTCGCCACCACTGATGATCATGTCCTTCAGGCGATCCACAACGTGGAGAAATCCGTGCTCGTCTATACGGCCGATGTCACCGGTTCTGTACCACCCTTGGTGAATAGCTGCCTGGGAGGCTTGCGGATTACGCCAGTAGCCGGAAAACATCATTGGCCCACGACACCAGATTTCGCCATCCAGACCAGGGGCCACTGGCGCCAGCCCGGACGGATCGACGATTCTGACCTCACCAAACATCAGCACTTTGCCGTGTGAGTGTGCATGGGCGAGGCCCATTTCGTGAGTCCAAAAAGTCACCGCGCCACAAAACTCGGTAATGCCGTACACCTGCTGCACCTTCACACCGATGGTCAGACAGTCTTTGATCAGCCTAAGGGGAACTGCCGAGGCGCCACAGGTCACGGAAACCAGGCTACTGCTATCGACTGCCTGTTTTTTTGCCAGCGTCAACAATGCCTGAAGCATCACCGGTACGGTCATCAGGCTGGTGATGCGTTCGCGGGCGATCACCTCCCAGACCTGTGTCGGGTCGAAGTCAGGTAGCAGCACCGTGGTGCAACCTTTGAACACGTTGGTCAGCATGGGTGAAAGGCCGCCGATGTGGAACATCGGCGCGATCAGGAGAAAATGATGGTCCTGATTCCATTCCAGCGTGGCGCTGTTGCTTTGCGCGGTCCAGATCAACGCTGCGTGGGAAAGCAAAGCTCCCTTGGGTTTTCCGGTCGTGCCCGAGGTGTACATGATCACCGCCGAAGCATCGCCGCCACTGCCCAACAACAGCGGCGCGTCCAGGCTGGTATCGGCGGTGATACGCTCGTAGGCGCCTGGCATTTGTTCGGCACCCTTGTTGACGAGGATCAGACCTGGACGCTCAGCGACCAATTGGCAGACAGTGGACGCGAACTCCCCCTCGAACAGCAGCGCTGCCGGTTCGCTGTCGGCCAGGATATAGCTCAGCTCGGGCGCCTGAAGACGCCAGTTGAGTACCACCAACGTGGCGCCGACCTTCGCGACGGCAAACAGCGCGCAGGCGAGAAATTCACTGTTCTTTGAATAGACCGCTACGCGATCGCCCTCGCCCACGCCTTGTGCAACCAGGTAATTGGCCAGGCGATTACAGCGTGCGTCGAATTGGGCGAAGGTCCATCTGCCCGTGGGTGATACCAGCGCCTCCCGGTCTGGCGTCAAGTCGGCGCGCTGTGCCAGCAGCCGTCCTAAATGAACGCTCATGGCGTCCTCCTTTTTTGTTGTTATGGCTGACAGGTGCCCATCAGAGACGGGGCATGGCGCGCTCGATCAAGATGCTCAGCGGTGCATTGGCGTTGAGACTGCCAAAGGCGAATCCACACTCACTGCCCAGGCGTGCCCGGCAGAAAATATCGGCGATCTCGCTATTGCCTGACTTCAGCAGCAGCCCGGCCTGGATGGCCAGCGCGGTGCGCTCCACCACCAGACGGCTTCGGCCCTCGAGGTTATCAATGTCCTGTAGTGCGTCGAGCAGCCACTGCAGGTGGCTGTCGTACAGCGGGTGCAAGCCTGCGGCGCTGTGCAGTTCGGCAAACAAGGCCTCACTGACCGCCGGGTCTTTTTGCAACGCGCGCAGCACATCCAGGCATTGCACGTTACCGCTGCCTTCCCAAATGGAATTCAAGGGTGCCTGGCGGTACAGGCGCGGCAGGATGTTTTCTTCGACAAAGCCAATCCCACCCAAACATTCCTGAGCCTCGTTGACGAACGCCGGGGTGCGCTTGCAAATCCAGTACTTGCCGATGGCCGTGGCGATACGAGCGAAGGCCGCTTCCTGCGGATCGTTCGGCGAGGCATCCACGGCGCGGGCGATGCGCATCGTGAAGGCCACGGCCGCTTCACTTTCCAGCGCCAGATCGGCCAGCACATTACGCATCAGCGGTTGTTCGATCAGCACATGACCGAAGGCATGCCGTTGACTGACGTGGCTCAGCGCCTGCACCAAGGCCTGGCGCATCAATGCCGAAGAAGCGATAACGCAATCCAGACGGGTCAGAGCGACCATTGCCAGAATGGTCGCCACCCCTCGACCTTCAGCGCCGACCAGATAGGCCGTGGCGCCCTGGAACTCCACTTCGGAGGACGCATTGCTCCAGTCGCCCAACTTGTCTTTCAGACGCTGGATACGCACGGCATTGAGCGAACCGTCGGGCAGGATCCGCGGCATCAGAAAACAGCTCACTCGCCCATTGAGCTGCGCAAGTACCAGATGCGCATCGCACATGGGAGCCGAGAAAAAGAACTTGTGACCGACCAGCTTGAAGCTGCCATCGGCCTGAGGGTGGGCCTGGGTGGTATTGCTGCGTACATCCGAGCCACCCTGTTTTTCGGTCATGCCCATGCCAATGGTGCAAGCGCGTTTTTGCTCGACGGGTAGCGGACGTGGATCGTAGTCCCGGGCGGTCAGTTTGGGTATCCAGATTTTTGCCAGCTCAGGGGTGTTCAACAGTGCCGGAATGGCGGCATGGGTCATGGTCAGCGGGCAGCAGGTGCCTGCATCTGCCTGGCCATTGAGATACAACAAGGCCGCGCGCACCACATGGGCTCCGGGTTGCCCCGGGTGGTTCCAGGAAAAACTGTGCACCTCGCCGCGCATCGCGTTGAGCATCAGTTGGTGATAGGCGGGATGGAACTGCACTTCGTCAATGCGCCGGCCATAACGGTCAAAAGCATGCAGCACGGGTTTGTTGCGATTGGCCAGCTCGCCCAGCTCCATCTGCTCGTCGCCACTCAAAGCTCCATGGGCCGATAACTGCGCTTGTGCCCAGTCACCACCGTTTGCAAGCACCGCCTCGCGCAGTGGGACATCACTGTCCCAGGCGTTGTAAGCTGGCAACGGCTGCGGCTGATTGAAAACTTCGTGGGTTGAAAACGGGGTGTCGATTTTTGACTGGGTTGCGGCAGACATGAGCTAGTTTCTCCGTGTAAGATCCGGAGAAAATTACACTCAATGTATTTTTTATGTCAATCACTGTAATTTACGATAACTCATCAGGTGCGGCCGAATCGTGCCTGGAGGGAGGACTGTTTCTTGTTAGAACCCGCTTCAGACGAGCTCGAAAATCCGACGCCTACGCCGCGTCAGTTGATCCTCAAACTGCTCCTGGTTGTCGAAGGCGGTGAGCTGGATGTCACCAGCGCAGTGCGCGCCTGCGCTTTGTTTGGACTGTCTGCGAACAACACACGCGTTGCGCTTGCCCGGTTGCAAAGTGCCGAACTGATCGAGACCGTCGTGCGCGGCGCCTATCGTCTTGGAAAGGCTGGCAGAGCGCTGGGCGAAGAGATAGGAGCCTGGCGTCAAGCCGAAACGCGTCTGCGTGAGTGGGATGGCAGCTGGGTGGTGGCGCTGACTGCCGCTTTGGGCCGCAGTGATCGCAAAGCATTGCGTACCCGGGAGCGCGCGTTCGGATTGGTGGGTTTGCGCGAACTGGATGAAGGGTTGTATCTGCGCCCTGATAACCTGGGCGGCGGAGTGGCGCACACGCGCGAACGTCTGCTGTCACTGGGCGTGGAAAACTCCACGGCAGTGTTCCAGGCGCAGCAGTTCGACCCGCAGCGAGACGCACGAGCCCGTTTGCTTTGGGATGCCAGTGAACTACAGAACGTCTACAAGGACGGCCAGCGCACGCTGGAAGCGTCGATGGCGCGCTTGCCCGGCATGCCGATTGAAGAGGCTGCCCGTGAAGCGTACCTGCTGGGTGACCAGGCCATGCGCCAGATCGTGTTCGACCCTATGCTGCCTGAGCCCTTGGTGGACGTCGCACACCGCCGTTCATTCCGTGAGCTGGTCAAGCGGTATGACGATATCGGCCACGATATCTGGCGAGATTTTTTCGCCAAGTAAGCAATGCAGCTCCTCTCATGCAGTGACAGAGCGGGCGCCTGGAAGAGGCGCCCGTCGTTTATGGCATCTGACGGATCACGGCGTTAATCGTGTCCGTTATGCCCCTTCTGCTTCATGGCCTTGAGAATGCCGTCCAGGTTGTAGGTTTCCGGCGCCTGCATGGGCGGGAAGTCCTGGTACGACATCAGCTCCTTCTCCCAGAGCAACTGCCCGATCGGCAACATGTTCCAGTTGTAGACATAGGCATTGCCAGGGGAGCCCAAGGCGCCGCCATAACCGGTTATGGACTTCGCGTCAGCGCCGACCGTTGTTTCAAACGGGTCGCGCTTGAGGTTGAGCAGTTGGGTCCAGTGGAACGTGGTCGCACCATACAAACCGCCTGTCGCGGTATCCGGCACCATGGTGTAGTACATCTTCCAGTTCTTGTAGCGCACCGCCGAAGGTTGCGAACCGGTGTAGTAGAAGAATGTATCGCGCGCCGATTTGTCGGTTTTCCCCGTCAGGTAGTCAGTCTGGTCCACCCCATCGAGCTTGGTCTTGACGATGCCCGGGTAGCTGCCCGCCATGATTTGCTCGTTGAGTTCATTGCCCTTCTTGCCGCCAGCGATATTGACCAGCGTCGGTACCCAGTCGAGCGAGGCAAAGATGTCAGTCAGGACGGTGCCAGGTTTGATCTTTCCGGGCCAGCGGATGACCAGTGGCGCGCGCATGCCTCCTTCCCAGGTGGTCAACTTGCCGCCCTTGAACGGGGTTGTGCCGCCGTCCGGAAAGGTAATGGTTTCCGCACCGTTATCGGTGGTGAAGACGACGATGGTGTTGTCCAACTGGCCCATGTCCTCGAGTTTCTTCAGGACATACCCAATGTTGTCATCGAGTTGCTTCATGCCGGCTTCGTTGGTGCCCCAGTCTTTTCCTCCGGGCTCACCGACCATGGCGTCGTACTTGGGTGGCAGCACCGTGGTGATGTGCATGCGCGCCGGGTTGTACCAGACGAAGAAAGGTTTGTTGGTTTTCTTCGGATCGTTGCGGTCGAGGAAGTCGATGACCTTGGCGGAGATTTCTTCATCCACGGACTTCGAGCGTTCCAGCGTCAGCGGACCTTCGTCCTTGCACGTGGTGTTCTTCTGCGTACCATCACTGGAAACGCAAGACATGACCGGACGAGGTGGCGTCAGGCAGGTGCCTTCCCGCGGATCGATCGCGCCAGGCACGTCCGGCAGCCCATTGATCGGTGTGGCCTTGCACGGTGGTGCGATGCCCTGCACTTGCGGCGTCTTGTTGATGTCGACAAAACTCACGCCCTGCATCGCGTCGAGGTGATAGAGATAACCCCAGAACTCCTGGAAACCATGGGATGTGGGCAGTGCTTCGAAGTTATCACCGAGGTGATTCTTGCCGAACTCACCGGTTGTATAGCCCAGGTCCAGCAAAAACTTCGACAGTGCAGGTGTGCCTGGCCGCAGCCAGGACGGACTGCCGGGCAGTTGCGGCGGAATCATCCCGGTACGCAGCGGGTGCATCCCGGTAAAGAAAGCGTTACGTCCTGCCGTACAACTCTGCTCGGCATAGTAGGTCATGAACTTCGCACCTTCCTGGGCGATGCGATCGATGTTCGGCGTCTCACCGACCGCCAGACCCTGGTGATAGATGCTCGGCTGCATCCAGCCGATGTCGTCGGCCATGATGAATACGATATTGGGTTTCTGATCGGCAGCTTGAATCACTGTCGACAGGCTGGCGCCTGCTGCCAGACTGCTCAACGCCAATCCCGTCAGTACAAGTTTTCTGAGCTTCATGAATTTGATCCTCTTGCAGTTGATTCACAGAACTACCCGTCTCGGATACGTCGTGCTCTCATCTCTCAAGGCTCAAAAACTGCAACTACCCCAATCCCTGTACCGACGGTCATCCGCCTTTCGTGTGGGACTCTTAATAAATTGAGCTTTGACCGTAATGGCTTGTGGCTCTTGCCTTGTACATACCCAATTCAGCCCCTGCCACTAACAGGAAAGTGAGTATAGACGCGCATTTACCAAGTGCCGGCCGCAAAGGCGCGTCAGGGTTCAGGTCATTTCACCGCTTTGCCTGGGCGACATCGCCGCAAAAGATATCGACGTTGCCGTCCTCGGGTGAAGTTCGTACGACGACGGAATACTGCCCGGACAGCAACTCTGATGTTGCGATAGGCGCATTACGGTAAAAACTCCAACCGTTGGACCCGGCTTCGTCTTTTGTATTGACCTTATCGTTCATCGCGTAAGCCACTGGCCCGGGTTTCTGGCAACTGCCTTTATTGATGAAGGTGTAAATGCGCGGTGGCAGAATCGTTCCGTCCGGAACACCCGAGATGAAGAAATCGAAGTTGGTTTGATTGCCCTCGGGGGTCAACGTGGCGTTGCCGGTATGTCCGACATTGGCGTGGGTGGCCGCCAGAGGCAAATTCATGGAGTGGTTTGAAGCGGTACTGCAACCGAACAGACTTGCCACGAGAAGCGCTAACGGGACGCTGCGAATATTCATAAACAACCTCCAAAAGTGGAAGAAGTGCATGGGGGGAACATTGGGTATAGCTCATAAATAAATGGGCGGTTCTCAATAAATCCGCGTCGTGAAACTTAACTTCCGTCACTCACTGCCCCGGACGGAAAATGGAAGAATCGCAGGTAGCGACCGCCACTCTCAAGCGAAGGCTCTGCGACGGGCATTCGGACTCACGCCTGCATGATCTTGATCAACAGACTTTCACGCTGACGAACATCGGCCTCCACTTCCCTGACTTCGTTCATGTACACCTCTACCGCAGGCGGCAGCGAGCGCTCCTTGAGATGAATAAAGCCGTAGCGCGTACGCAGTGCGAGGTCTTGAACCGGTAACGGCACGATTTCGCCTGCGTTGAGTTCGCGCTCGAACGTCGACAGATTCCCCAGCGTCAGGGCATTGCTGTGCTCGACGAATTGGACGATTTGCATGGGCACATCAATTTCGATTGCCGGAACGAAGTCCCCGGTCAGCGCATCATAGGCACCCGCACAACCGAGGGTTGCCGGAAGCAAGTGGGTCGCCAATCGCAAGGGAATGCGCGACGCCACCCACGGGTAATCGAGCGTTTGCGCAAGGGTCACGCGGCGGTTTTGTGCCAGCAGCGGATGATCGGGGCGACAAAACAGCCGGCCCTCGTGCTCGCCCAACAATTGGCAGGTGAGTTCTTCCCGGCCTTGCAGCGTACTGATTTCAGCGATGCCCAGGTCGACCACGCCTGTCAGCACTTGATGCGCCACCTCGCGCCACCCGGCGACATGGGCCGTCACTTTGATTTGCGGATGGCGGGCATGCATCCGCGCAATGGCGGCATAGCCGCTGATGACGCTGGGGTAAGGGCCAAAAGCGACTTTCAGCGCGCCGATGTCCCCGCCCGCGAGCAAGGCGATATCGCGCCGCAGATCCTGCTCAGCCACCAACAAGCGCTGGCTCTTCTCCCGCAGCAAATGACCAAATGCGGTCAATGCCACGCCATCGCTGCGACGATCGAACAACGTGACGCCCAGTTCGCGCTCAAGCAACTGAATGCTTTTGCTCAACGCCGGCTGAGAAACACCCAGCGCCTTTGCCGCGCGGCCAAAGTGGGCGTGTTCGATCAATGCCAGAAACTGGCGTAAACGGGTGGGCGTCATCTCATAACCTTTATGCTATCGAAACGCGTTAAACAGGAATTTTTTGGAATCAAATGAATATGCTATTCATGGTTCGGCTGGTCAAGCTGACAACGCAGAACACTCGCGTTGCCTTGACGCCCTTGAACACTTCATCTGGCGCAGGAACCTTTCATGTACAACAAGACCCTCCATCTGGCACTGGCGATCACACTTGGCGGTGGCATCAGCCCTTGCGTTTTCGCTGCCGATGCAAACGGCGCAGCTTCCGATCCGGCTCCATCGCAAAACGTGCACTTCGACAGCAAGGGCAAGGCGCCTTCGTCCTACACGGTCGACATGCAAAACACTGTGCGCAAGACACTCCCCTTTGCAGACAAGCGCGACCTTGAAGAAGCGAAAAAAGGCTTCATCGCCGCACCGCCCTACAAGAAGATCATGGCCGACGCCGGGAACGTCGCGTGGAACATGGGGAGCTACAACTTCCTGAATGAAGGCAAGGATTACGACAGCATCAATCCGTCGCTGCAGCGTCAGGCGGTTCTCAATACGGCCTATGGCCTTTATGAAGTCGTTCCGGACAAGATTTACCAGGTGCGCGGCTTTGACCTGGCCAATATCACGTTCATCAAGGGCGACACCGGCTGGATTGTCTTCGACACGCTGTTGTCGAAGGAAACCGCCAGGGCCGCCCTGGACTTCATCAACGAAAAACTGGGCAAGCGCCCGGTCGTAGCGGTGGTGATCTCCCACTCCCATGCCGATCACTTTGGCGGAATCCGCGGCGTGGTCGACGAGGCCGATGTCCGCAGCGGCAAGATCCCGCTGATTGCGCCGCAAGGTTTCATGGAGCATGCCGTGGCTGAAAACGTCTACGCCGGCAACGCCATGAACCGGCGGGCGTTCTTGCAATATGGTTTGCTGTTGCCGCACAGCCCCTATGGTCATGTCGACATGGCCATTGGTAAAAACACTTCCAGTGGCAACATGGGCCTGATCGAACCTAATCGCTTTATTACCAAAGATTTCGAAACCCTGACCATCGACGGTGTGGAGATGGAATTCCAGAGCACGCCAGGCACTGAAGCACCCGCCGAGATGAACACCTGGTTCCCACAGTTCAAGGCGTTCTGGGCAGCCGAGAACATCACTGGCACCATCCATAACATCTATACCCTGCGCGGCGCCCTTGTCCGCGACCCGCTGGTCTGGTCGAAGAACATCAACAATGCCCTGTATCGCTACGGTCAAACGGCAGACGTCATGTTCGCCTCCCACAGTTGGCCACGCTGGGGCAATGAGCGGATTCAGGATGTGATGCGCGCGCAACGCGATGCCTATGCAAACCTGAACAACGCCGTGCTGCATGCCGCCAACCAGGGCGTCACCATCAACGAGATTCAAAACGTCTACAAATTGCCCGAAAGCCTGAAAAACAACTGGGCGACCCATAGCTACCACGGCTCGGAAGAACACAACAGTCGCGCCGTGATCAACCGCTACCTGGGTTACTGGGATGCCAATCCGGCGACGTTGATGCCGTTGTCGCCCAAGGACTCGGCCCCGCTGTATGTGGAAATGATGGGCGGCGCCGACAAGATCATGAGCAAGGGACAATCCTTGTTCGATCAGGGCAAGTACCGCGAAGCCTATGAAATCCTCAACAAGCTGGTGTATGCCGAACCGCAGAACAGCAAGGCCAAGGACCTGCTGGCGGACGTCTATGAGCAAGTCGGTTATCAGAAGGAAAGTGCCGGTGTGCGCAACAGTTTCCTTTCGGCAGCGTATGAACTGCGCCATGGCATGCCCAAGGGCGTGCCGCCAAAAACCGGCGGCGCGGACATGATCCGCGGCATGAGCACCGAGTTATGGCTGGAGTACCTGGGCATTGCCCTGGATGGCAGCAAAGTGGCGGATCAGCACTTCACTTTCAATCTCAAGACACCGGATAACGGCGAGCAATTTGTCGTGGAATTGAGCAACTCGACGCTGACCAATATCAAGGGGCAACAAGCCAGCAAACCTGATCTCACCATCACCGTCGACCGAGCTGATCTGGAAGGTGTCATGGCCAGGAAAACCGGATTCGATCAACTTGTTGCAGCCGGCAAAGCCACTTTCGAAGGCGATCGTAAACCCTTCGAACTGTTGATGTCGGCCATTACTCCATTCACGCCGACGTTTGAACTCCTGCCGGGTACTCGTCAGTAAGTTGTAAGGAATAGCGTTTCATCCTGCCCAGGGTGAAGCGCTTTCGCGCTCGACCGTAACTATGGCCTAACTTGGTCCGCCTTATTTGAAAAGCCAGTCATCGGACTTTCATGACGCGGCGCGAGCAACTTTATTCGTACCTTGCCCCTTCCAATGTCACGAATATGAACTAACACTTATGAGTGATCGAATCGCGCTGATTCAATGCAGTTAAAGTTATTCGACATTTGCTATTAGCCTTATTTCGAAAATGCACACTTGCCGGGATCTAATCCATGCAAACAAGAACAGGTGCAATGCCCGCCTTCACGTTACTGGCCCTGTGCAGTCAACAAGCCTGGGCCGGCGGTATCATGCTCTACGAAATCGGCACCGATAACGCCGGGTTGGCCAACGCCGGTGCCGCCGCCCGAGCGCAAGGCCCTTCGACGATTGCCAGCAACCCGGCGGGGCTGAGCTACTTGCCCGGCACGCAGATCACCGGTGGTTTGCAGGTGCTGTATGGCGACCTGAGCTTCGATCGCGATGCCGACACCAATGTGTCTGGCAGCGGCAGCGGCAATGGCCTTGATCCGATTCCCGGCGGCAGTTTTTTCATCAGTCATGAACTGGATGATCATTGGAGCGTCGGTTTCGGCCAGTACGCCGACTTCGGCCTGGCGGTCAACTACGACAACGAATGGTCCGGACGCTACTTCGCGCAGAACGCCAGCATCGGTGGATTGTCGCTGGTGCCCAGCGTGGCCTATCGCTTTAACGAGCAGTGGTCGGTCGGGGTGGGCGTAAAAGCCATGTACGGCATGTTGCAGGCACAGACCGCCATCGACCGTTCGCCGTTCGGCTTTACCGACCGCGGCGACGGCCAGTTCAAATACAAGGACAACGACTGGGGGTTTGGCGCCAATGTCGGGGTGATCTACGCACCGCAAACCGGCACCCGCATCGGCCTGACCTACACCAGCAAAGTCGATCTGGATTTCGAAGACGGGCTGGATGTGAAAGGTAACGGTCCGGCACTGGATCGCCTCAACGGCTTGAACACCCAACTCGACGTGACCGTGCCACAGACTGTCACCCTGAGCCTGTTCCAGCAACTCGACCGGCAGTGGGCCTTGCTTGCATCGGTCAACTGGCAGGATTGGTCAAAATTCGGCGACATCGCCGTGCAGGTCGACACCACGGCTTTCGGTGCCCAATCAACCACGGTCGACGCCGACTTCAAGGACACCTGGCATCTGTCGCTCGGGGCGCAATACCAGGCCACGCCACAATGGCTGTGGAACGTCGGCGTGGCTTACGACAGCAGCGCCGTGTCCGACAACAAGCGCACCGTGACGGTACCGATGGCCGAATCCTGGCGCTTCGCGACAGGCGCCACCTATGCACTGAACAAGGACACCGACGTCAACGTCAGCTGGGCCATGATCTGGATCGGCGACATGCCGGTGGACCAGACCAAAAACGTTTCGGGCAATCGAATTTCCGGTCAATTCGACAGCGCCTGGATTCAAGCCGTGACCGGGAACATGACCTGGCGCTTTTGAGTACCTTGCCACCCCCGTGGCGACGGTTGGAACGATCCCGACAGAGGTATGGCTGAGATGGCTTCCCAAGCATTGCTTCGATTCTCGAGTTTGCACCGATCTTTTTTCATCGCCGCGCTCATCGCCAGTGCATTGGCGTTAGCCGCCTGCGCCACCGTCGATGCGCAAACCACCGCTTACGTCGGGGTCGAGCATCCCGCGCCGACCCTGCCCAGCGAAGTGCAGATATTACGCACCGAGCCAACGCGCCCCAGTGTGCGCTTGGGTGAAATCCTGATCGATGCCAGCATCGATCCGGCGCCGCCCATCACCCAGGTCGAACAGAAGCTGCGCGAAGAAGGCGCCAAACTGGGCGCAGATGCAGTGGTAGTGGTTTATGACCAGATCCAACCCGTCGCCGCCTATGTGACCGGCCCTCTGTGGAGCCGCGACATCGATACGATTCAGGGCCGCAAACTCAAAGGCATTGCCATCAAATACCAATGACGAGGAGCACAGCAATGAAAGCAATCATGTCCTGGCTGACGGTCACATTGACGGCGATCTTGATCAGCGGCTGTTCCGCCGTGGGGTCGAACGAGGGCGGCGCGGGTGAAATGGAAATTCGCTCGGGCAAGATCGAGCAGATATCGCTGACCCAGATGCAGACCAACCACGACAGTGGCGTCGGTGCCGTTCTCGGTGGCCTCGGCGGTCTCGGCATCGGTAGCCTGATCGGCAGTGGCACCGGGCGCGACGTCGCGATGGTTGCCGGTGCCCTTGCCGGTGCGGTAGGCGGCAACTATGCAGAGAAGAAAAAGTACGATCAGCCGGTCGCCGCGCAACAGATCATCGTGCGGGTGAAAAGTGGAGTGCTGGTATCGGTGACCCAGCCGATCAATCCGGCCCTGAACAAAGGCATGAACGTCTACATCGAAGGCTCCGGCAACAATGCCCGGGTAATGCCGCAAGGGGGTTAGTTTGCGGCGGTGAACATCAGTCGGCCAAGCCTTCTCTAACCATGTCCAGAAAGGTCGTCAAAATACGCCGCGAGCTCTGTGCTCGCAGGCACACCAATGTCTCGGTGAAATGCCGCTGACAGTCGGCGATCGGCAAGCCGCGAAGCCGTGAATCCGAGCCCAACTCGGCCGCGGAGACCACACCGACCCCCATGCCGATCGCCACCGCCTCGCGTGCGGCTTCACGCCCCTCCACTTCGATGGCCTTGCAAATTTGCAAACCCGCCGCGGCCATCTCCTCCTCCAGGGATAAGCGCGTGACCGAGCCCTGTTCACGCAGGACCATGGGCGTGTTGTCCAGGTCGGCCAGGCAGATGGAGTCACGTTGCGCCCAGGGATGGTCATGGGCGACGAAGGCGAGCATCGGATCGCTGCGCAGGTGCAACGTCAGCAGCCGGTCGTCTTCGATGCTGCGTCCCAGCAAGGCAATGTCGGCCTGGTGGCTGAACAACCGCTGCAACACCTCATCGGTGTTGGCGGTTTCTATCTTCACGTCGAGGCCGGGGTAACGCCTGCAGAAACGTGAAACGTAGGGCAGGACATGCACCGGCGCATCCACGGCAAGATTCAGTGTGCCCGTCGACAGCGTCCGATAGTCCGTCAGCATGTCGTGGGCATCGATACTGATATCGAACAGGCGCTGGGTCAGGCCAAACAACCGCTCGCCGACTTCGGTCAAGCGCACCAGGCGCTTGTCGCGAAAGAACACCATCACGCCGTAGTAATCCTCAAGCTTGCGCACCTGGTCGGATACCGCGGGTTGCGACAGGCAGAGTTGTTCGGCGGCTCGGGTAAAGCTGCCGTTCATGGCAACGGCGTGAAACGCCTTGAGCTGGGTATGGGAAATCATCGGCGCACCTCGCTATAGATTCAGCTTATTCGTCCATACGTTAAATCGATTTTATTTATGAACGATGAACTGCAAGCATGTTTTTCACAAGTGCCGCCCCTCGTACTCATCAGGAAAGCTCTATGGAAACTGAACGTTTCGCCGTGGCCAAACGAGATGACCTCATGCGCCCCTACTGGCTGGACCAGGCCCTGAAGAATCAACCCGCTACGCCCTGCCCTGCGCTGCAACAGGACACCCGCGCCGACGTCTGTATCGTCGGCGGCGGCTATACCGGTCTGTGGACCGCCATCATGCTCAAGGAACAGAATCCCGAACTGGACGTGGTCATTGTCGAAGCCGATATCTGCGGTGCCGGTGCCAGCGGGCGCAACGGCGGCTGCGCGCTGTCCTGGTCGGCCAAGTACTTCACCCTTGAGCGCTTGTTCGGCGTCAACGAGGCAATCCGCCTGGTCAAGGAGTCTGAGCAGAGCATCTACGCCATCGGTACCTTTTGCGAAAGGTATGCGGTGGATGCCGACTACCGTCTCGACGGCACGCTCTACACGGCAACCAACCGCGCTCAGGTCGGCTCGACCGACGGGGTCATCGCGGCGCTGGAGCGCCATGGCATCAACTCTTTCTCCAAATGCGCGCTACCTGAGGTGCAACGCATGGCCGGCTCGGTCCGGCACATCGAGGGCTGGTTCTCGCCGGCGGCTGCCAGTGTGCAGCCAGGCAAACTGGTCCGTGGACTGCGCCGGGTGGCTCTGGAACTGGGCGTACGGATTTTTGAGGGCACGCCGATGACCGGGCTGGAAGAAGGCATGCCCGCTGTCGTCAATACACCGAACGGCAAAGTGACCTGTGACCGGGTCGTGCTGGCAATGAACGCCTGGATGGCCCGCGCCTTTGCGCAGTTCTCGCGTTCGGTGGCGATCGTCTCCAGTGACATGATCATCACCGAGCCGCGACCCGACTTGCTCGAACGGATCGGACTGACCAGCGGGGTCACCGTACTCGACTCGCGGATTTTCGTGCACTACTACCACAACACCCCGGACGGCCGGATCATGCTCGGCAAAGGCGGCAACACCTTTGCCTACGGCGGTCGCATCCTGCCGGTTTTCGACCAGCCCTCGCCCTACGCCGGGCTGTTGCGCAACACGCTGACGGAGTTCTTTCCGGACTTCGCCGATGTTGGTATCGCCGCCACCTGGAACGGCCCCTCCGATCGCTCGGTCACCGGCCTGCCTTTCTTCGGCCGCATGGGCGCGGGCGGCAACATCTTCTACGGTTTCGGTTACTCCGGCAGCGGCGTCGGACCGTGCCATATGGGTGGCCAGATCCTTTCGTCACTGGTGCTGGGCCTGGACAATCCCTGGACGCGCTCGCCGCTGGTGCAGGGCCCGCTGGGGTATTTCCCGCCAGAGCCGATCCGCTACCTGGGTTCATTGATGGTGCGTAACGCCATTCGCCGCAAAGAACACGCCGAGGACCGCAACCGGCCTCCCCGCCGACTCGATGTGCGCCTGGCAAAATTCGCGGCAGCCGCCGGCAAGGCAGACAAGGGCTGAGTCCCGCCCCCCAAAACGCTGATCCTTGACCACAAAGAACCCCGCCCGGGATTCACCGCGCGGGGTTTTGCGCTGCTTGAAAATTGCTTCGGCAGATGAGCCGACCCTGCTCAGGCCTCATACACTCCAACTTATAAGCTCAGCTTGTTTGTGACATGTGATAAATCGATTTCAGTTATTTCTTGCCAAATGTTTTTATCAATCCATGCATCACTCCCCACAAAAACAACATCGCCGGAGAAGATCATGACCAAAGCCCAATTCCCGACAACCCAGCCACTGGCAAGCCCTGCCCTGGGTGAACCCTACCTGCTGACGCCAGGCCCGCTGACCACCTCGAAAGCCACCAAGGAAGCCATGCTTCGGGACTGGGGGTCATGGGACGGTGCCTTCAATAAGGTCACCGCGCAAGTTCGCCAGCAATTGCTCAGCATGGCTGGCGTAGAGGATGACAGCTTCGCCTGCGTGCCACTGCAAGGCAGCGGCAGCTACTCGGTCGAAGCCGCTTTGGCCACCGCCATCCCGCGTGATGGCAAAGCCCTGGTGCTGATGAACGGCGCCTACGGCCAGCGCGCCACCAAGACCCTGGAGTACCTCGGTCGCGCATTCATTACCCTGGACAAGGGCGATTACCTGCCGCCCCAGCCCGAAGAAGTGGACGCCCTGCTCAAGGCCAACCCAGACGTCACCAACGTCTTCGTGGTCCATTGCGAAACCAGCTCCGGCATCCTCAACCCGCTGCGTGAAATTGCCGATGTGGTGAAGGCCCACGGCAAGAGCCTGATCATCGATGCCATGAGTTCCTTCGGTGCCGTGCCGCTGACGGTGAACGACATAACTTTCGACGTGGTGGTGTCTTCGGCCAACAAATGCATCGAGGGCATCCCGGGCTTTGGTTTCGTGATCATCCGCCGCACCGTGCTGGAAGCCGCCAAGGGGCGCGCCAACTCGCTGTCCCTCGATCTCTACGAACAATGGGCCTACATGGAGCGCACCGGCCAATGGCGCTTCACACCACCGACCCACAGTGTGGTGGCGTTCCACAAGGCACTGGAACAGCACAGCGACGAAGGTGGCGTGCACGGCCGGTTGGCGCGCTACACCCGCAACCGCGACGTGCTGGTTGCCGGCATGCGCGAACTGGGCTTCAAGACACTGCTGGAAGACCGTTGGCTGTCGCCGATCATCACCACGTTCTTCAGCCCTGAACATCCCAACTTCGATTTCACGCGTTTCTACGAAGAACTCAAGGCCCGGCAGTTCATCATCTACCCCGGCAAATTGACCGTTGCCGAGAGTTTCCGCATCGGCTGCATCGGCCAGATCGACGAATACATCGTCCACCAGTTGCTTCGCGCTATCGCTGACTGTCTTGCCGCCATGGACGTAGACATTCTGAAGCCCGCGGCCTGAGCGCTTTAAGGTCTCTGCCAATTCGAGCACAGGTGCAATGGGTAGCACCTGGGGGCAGGGATCTTTTTTAAACCATGGATTCGGTGGCGAATCGCTCGGCAGTGCCGGGCAGGAGTCAGCGACCACAGTCATTCATAACGTTTAAAGCCTGATGCCATTCTCACGGCCATCGGATCGATGGCGTGCGTCTGGACAGACTTGTGCACCGAAAACAAAAACAAAAACCGACCTAAATTGCGCTGTCTGGCACCACATACGGGATCAGAACACCATGACGAACACGACAAGCCCTCTCGCAACAGGCTGGAAATCCCTCCAGCGTTGGCGCGTGCAGATTTTCCTGATCACCTGGGTGGCGTATGCCGCCTTCTACTTCACTCGCAAAGCGTTCTCCGTCGCCAAGCTGGGTATTGGCGAAGACCCGGACTTCATGCTCGAAAAGTCCATGATGGCCAATCTCGACGCCCTTTACCTGATCGCCTATGCCGTGGGTCAGTTCCTCTGGGGCAATTTCGCTGACCGCTTCGGGCCCAGGGTCGTGGTACTTAGCGGCCTGGTCATCTCGGCCCTGGCGGCGCTGCTCATGGGCACCTACGCCACCTTGCCGATTTTCGTCTCCTGCATGTTGGTACAGGGGCTTGCGCAGTCCACCGGTTGGTCAGGCCTGTGCAAGAACGTCGGCAGTTTCTTCAGCACTGGCGAACGTGGCCGTGTACTGGGTTACTGGTGCACCTGCTACGCCTTCGGCGGTCTGGTCGCCACGCCGTTTGCCGGTTGGTGGGCTTATCAGGCCTATCACGACTGGCGCATCGCGTTCATCAGCAGTGCCCTTGTCGTGCTGGTAGTGGCGGTGTTGTTCTATTTCCTGCAACGCAACCGTCCGGAAGACGTGGGCCTGCCTGCTGTCGAAATCGAGATCGAACCCGTCAGCGGCGTCGTGGTTCCCCGCGAAAGCATGTGGGCCGGTTTA
This sequence comes from Pseudomonas sp. Sample_10, assembly GCF_004321495.1. Lineage (NCBI taxonomy): Bacteria > Pseudomonadati > Pseudomonadota > Gammaproteobacteria > Pseudomonadales > Pseudomonadaceae > Pseudomonas > Pseudomonas sp. Sample_10. The sequence goes on along the minus strand of NZ_RCOE01000243.1, from coordinate 1,693 downwards.
CGGACCGTGATGAAAAATCGCACCGTCCTGATTCTCGGCCTGGCCTACTTCATGCTCAAGCCCGCGCGCTACGCCATCCTGCTGTGGGGCCCGGTGATCATCTACGAACGCATGCCCGAGATCGGCAAGGTTGCATCGGCCATCGTTCCCACTGCGTTTGAACTGGCAGGTCTGGTAGGCCCCATCCTCATCGGTATCGCATCGGACAAATACTTCGGCGCTCGCCGTATACCGGCCTGCGTGCTCAGCCTGGTGGTCCTCACTGTCTGCCTGGGACTGTTCGTTCCCGCCATGCAAAGCGGCAGTCTGTACATGGTGGTCGGCCTGCTGTTCATGATGGGCCTGACGCTTTACGGGCCGGACTCGATGATCAGCGGCTCGGCGGCCATCGATTTCGGCAGCAAGGACGGGGCTGCCTCCGCCGCGGGCTTCGTCAACGGCTGTGGTTCGGTGGGTGCGGTCCTTGGCGGCCTGCTGCCGGGTTACTTCGACACCATCACCGTGTTCCTGGTGTTCACCGGTGCAGCACTGCTGGCCAGCCTGATGTTGGTGCCCTTCTGGAACAGCCGACCGAAAACACTGGAAAACCCGCTGCTGGCATCGACCCCGGTACAACCGGTCATTGTCAGCACCACACCCTGAATTCGTACTACTCACTTACCTTTCCAAGGAGCAATCATCATGCAATACCAACAACCTTCCCACCTGCAAGCCGTGGTTCTGGACTGGGCGGGCACCGTCGTTGATTTCGGTTCCTTTGCCCCCACGCAAATTTTTGTCGAAGCCTTCGCCGAGTTTGGCGTAGCCGTCTCTCTGGCAGAAGCCCGTGGCCCCATGGGCATGGGTAAATGGGATCACATTCGCACGCTGTGCAACGAGCCCGAGATTGCCGAACGCTATCGCGCGGCGTTCGGTCGCTTGCCGACCGACGATGATGTCACTGCCCTTTATGAGCGTTTCATGCCCTTGCAGATCGAAAAGATCGCCCTGCACTCGGCGCTGATTCCCGGTGCCCTCAGTACGATCGATGCCTTGCGCGACAAGGGCCTGAAAATCGGTTCGTGCTCCGGTTATCCGGCTGTGGTCATGGAAAAAGTCGTCGAGCTGGCACGCCAGAACGGTTATGTCGCCGACCACGTCGTGGCGACTGACGAAGTGCCCAATGGCCGCCCTCACCCGGCCCAGGCACTGGCCAACGTAATCGCGTTGGGGATCAGCGATGTGGCGGCTTGCGTCAAGGTCGACGACACCTGGCCAGGCATTCTCGAAGGCCGCAGCGCCGGCATGTGGACGGTTGCCTTGACCTGCTCCGGCAACGCACTGGGCCTGACCTATGACCAGTTCAGGGACTTGCCCTCGGACAAGCTGGCCGAGGAACGCGCGCGCATCATCAAAATGTTCGAAGGCTCGCGCCCGCACTACGTGATCGACACCATCGTCGATTTGCCAGCGGTCATTGAAGACATCAATGCGCGCCTGGCTCGTGGCGAAACCCCTCAGGGTTGCTGACCCGTTGCCGTTTGTGCTCCTGACAGTGACCGTCCCCGGGACGGTCACACCCAAAAACAACAAGAGAACCCGATCATGATCTACGCCCATCCAGGCACTCCCGGTGCCATTGTTTCCTTCAAGTCGCGCTACGGTAACTACATCGGCGGCGAGTTCGTCGCGCCTGTCAAAGGTCAGTACTTCA
>NZ_RCOE01000291.1:0-14233 GCF_004321495.1 Pseudomonas sp. Sample_10 | reverse complement strand
CCGCGCCTGCTGTCGCTGACCCTGCTGGCCAAGCAATACGACATCGGCCTGAACATCGACGCCGAAGAAGCCGACCGCCTCGAGCTGTCGCTGGATCTGCTCGAGCGCCTGTGCTTCGAACCGCAGCTGACTGGCTGGAACGGCATCGGTTTCGTGATCCAGGCTTACCAGAAGCGTTGCCCTTATGTGATCGACTACGTGATCGACCTGGCTCGCCGCAGCCGTCATCGCCTGATGATCCGTCTGGTGAAAGGCGCGTACTGGGACAGCGAAATCAAGCGCGCCCAGGTCGAAGGCCTGGAAGGCTATCCGGTCTACACCCGCAAGGTTTACACCGACGTTTCCTACATCGCTTGCGCACGCAAACTGCTGTCGGTGCCGGAAGTCATCTACCCGCAGTTCGCCACGCACAACGCCCACACCCTGTCAGCTATCTATCACATCGCCGGTCAGAACTATTACCCGGGCCAGTACGAATTCCAGTGCCTGCACGGCATGGGCGAACCACTGTACGAACAAGTTGTAGGCAAAGTTTCCGAAGGCAAGCTGAACCGTCCTTGCCGCGTGTACGCTCCGGTCGGCACCCACGAAACCCTGTTGGCGTACCTGGTTCGTCGCCTGCTGGAAAACGGCGCGAACACTTCGTTCGTCAACCGTATCGCCGATCAGTCGATCTCCATTCAGGAACTGGTGGCCGATCCGGTGGCCAGCATCGAGCAGATGGCGACCGTGGAAGGTGGTTTCGGCCTGCCGCACCCGCGCATTCCATTGCCGCGTGACCTGTATGGCGCCGAGCGCGCCAACTCCGCCGGCATCGACATGGCCAACGAACATCGCCTGGCCTCGCTGTCCTGCGCCCTGCTCGCCACCGCGCACAACCACTGGAAAGCCGCGCCGATGCTCGGTTGCGCTTCCAGCAACGAAGCGCCGGCGCCGGTGCTGAACCCGTCCGATTTGCGTGACGTGGTTGGCCATGTTCAGGAAGCCACTGTCGAAGACGTCGACAACGCCATCCAGTGCGCCCTCAACGCCGCACCGATCTGGCAGGCCACCCCGCCCGCCGAACGCGCCGCGATCCTGGAACGTGCCGCCGACCTGATGGAAGCCGAGATCCAGCCGCTGATGGGCCTGTTGGCTCGCGAAGCCGGCAAGACTTTCGCCAACGCCATCGCCGAAGTGCGCGAAGCCGTGGACTTCCTGCGCTACTACGCGGTGCAGGCGCGCAACGATTTCAGCAATGACGCCCACCGCCCATTGGGTCCGGTGGTATGCATCAGTCCGTGGAACTTCCCGCTGGCAATCTTCAGTGGTCAAGTCGCTGCTGCGTTGGCCGCCGGTAACCCGGTACTGGCCAAGCCTGCCGAACAGACTCCGCTGGTCGCGGCTCAGGCCGTGCGCCTGCTGCTCGAAGCCGGCATCCCGGAAGGCGTGCTGCAACTGCTGCCGGGCCGTGGCGAAACCGTCGGTGCCGGTCTGGTGGGTGACGATCGCGTCAAAGGCGTGATGTTCACCGGTTCGACCGAAGTCGCTCGTCTGTTGCAACGCAACATCGCCGGTCGCCTGGACAGCCAGGGCCGTCCGATCCCGCTGATCGCCGAAACCGGCGGCCAGAACGCAATGATCGTCGACTCTTCGGCCCTCACCGAACAAGTGGTGATCGACGTGGTTTCGTCGGCCTTCGACAGCGCCGGCCAGCGTTGCTCGGCCCTGCGCGTCCTGTGCCTGCAGGAAGATTCCGCCGACCGCGTCATCGAAATGCTCAAGGGTGCCATGGCTGAAAGTCGTCTCGGCAATCCCGAGCGCCTGTCCGTGGACATCGGCCCGGTGATCGACGCCGAAGCCAAAGCTGGCATCGAGAAACACATCCAGGCCATGCGCGACAAAGGACGCAGCGTGTACCAGGTGGCCATCGCCGACGCCGAAGAAGTCAAACGCGGCACCTTCGTGATGCCGACATTGATCGAACTGGAAAGCTTCGACGAACTGCAACGGGAGATCTTCGGCCCGGTGCTGCACGTGGTTCGCTACAAGCGCAAAGACATCGACCAACTGATCGGCCAGATCAACGCTTCCGGCTATGGCCTGACGTTGGGTGTACACACCCGCATCGACGAGACCATCGCCAAGGTGATCGATAACGTCAATGCCGGTAACGTCTACGTAAACCGCAACATCGTCGGTGCCGTGGTCGGTGTACAACCGTTTGGTGGCGAAGGTTTGTCGGGTACTGGCCCGAAAGCCGGCGGCCCGCTGTACCTGTACCGTCTGCTGTCGACGCGTCCTACCGATGCGATCGAACAATCCTTCGCTCGCGGTGATGCTCTTGCCGCACCGGATGTACGACTGCGTGAAGCCATGAGCAAGCCGCTGACCGCCCTGAAAGCCTGGGCCGACAGCAACAAATTCGCTGACCTGAGCACCCTGTGCGTGCAGTTCGCCGCGCAATCGCAAAGCGGTATCACCCGCGTACTGGCAGGCCCGACCGGCGAGCGCAACAGCTATGCGATTCTGCCGCGTGAGCACGTGCTGTGCCTGGCGGAAGTCGAAGGCGACCTGTTGACTCAACTGGCAGCGGTATTGGCTGTCGGCGGTTCGGCGGTATGGCCGGAAGCCGAGTTGACCAAGGCATTGTTCGCACGCCTGCCGAAGGACATTCAGGCACGCATCAAGCTGGTGTCCGACTGGAACAAGGACGAGGTGGTGTTTGATGCGGTTCTGCATCACGGCCATTCCGATCAGTTGCGCGCGGTATGCCAGCAGGTTGCCAAGCGTGCCGGTGCAATCGTTGGCGTACAGGGTCTGTCGCAAGGCGAGTCCAACATTGCGCTGGAGCGTCTGGTGATCGAGCGGGCGCTGAGCGTCAACACCGCGGCGGCAGGTGGTAATGCCAGCTTGATGACCATCGGTTAAACCTCTGCACCAAGATCGTGTGATCGTTCCCACGCTCTGCGTGGGAATGCCTCCTGTGACGCTCTGCGTCACGTCGTTTGGGGACGCGGAGCGTCCTGGGCTGCATTCCCACGCGGAGCGTGGGAACGATCAAGTCGGTGCTCGGCTCCAACATCACCGCTATCAATCATCCTGTTCAGCCTCAATTCGCACGCCTAGACTCGGCCCATCCCAATAAAAGGTAGGCCGCCATGTCCGAGACGTTGCTCAGTTCCCGCAATCTGGCTTTCGAGCTGTACGAAGTCCTCGATGCCGAGGGCCTGACCCAGCGTGAGCGTTTCGCCGAGCACAATCGCGAAACCTTCGATGCCGCCATCGGCACTGCCAGAAGCATCGCCGAAAAGTTCTTCGCCCCGCACAACCGGAAGGGTGACGAGAACGAGCCGCGCTACGAGGACGGTCAGGCGATTCTGATTCCGGAAGTGAAACCGGCGGTGGATGCGTTCCTTGAAGCAGGCTTCCTCAATGCCGCGCGCAGTTTCGACGCCGGCGGCATGCAACTTCCTACACTGCTGTCCCAGGCGTGCTTCGCGCATTTTCAGTCAGCGAACGCAGCGTCGACTTCGTATCCATTCCTGACCATGGGCGCAGCGAACCTGATCGAAAGCTTCGGCACCGAAGAGCAGAAACGCCGTTTTCTGCAACCGATGATCGACGGCCGTTTCTTCGGCACCATGGCCCTGACTGAACCCCATGCAGGCTCATCGTTGTCGGATATTCGCACGCGCGCCGAGCCTGCGTCTGACGGCACCTATCGACTCAAGGGCAATAAAATCTTCATCTCCGGTGGCGACCATCCGCTGTCGGAAAACATCGTGCACATGGTACTGGCCAAGCTGCCGGACGCACCGGCCGGGGTGAAGGGGATCTCCCTGTTTATCGTGCCGAAATTCCTGGTCAACGATGACGGCAGCCTGGGCAAGCGTAATGACGTGCTGCTGGCCGGGTTGTTCCACAAGATGGGCTGGCGCGGCACTACTTCTACCGCACTGAACTTCGGTGACAACGGTGAGTGCGTCGGCTATCTGGTGGGCAAGCCGCACCATGGCTTGAGCTATATGTTCCAGATGATGAACGAAGCGCGCATCGGTGTCGGCATGGGCGCAGTGATGCTTGGCTATGCCGGTTATCTGTATTCGCTGGAATACGCCCGCGAACGTCCGCAAGGACGGGTGCCGGATAGCAAAGACCCCAATACCGCCCCTGTGGCGATCATTCAACATGCCGACGTGAAGCGCATGTTGTTGACGCAAAAAGCCTACGTCGAAGGTTCGTTCGACCTTGGCCTGTACGCGGCACGGCTGTTCGATGACACCACGACTCTCGAGACGGAAGAGGCGCGCAAGCAGGCCCATGAACTGTTGGATCTGCTGACCCCCATCGTCAAATCCTGGCCGTCGGAGTTTTGCCTGAAGGCCAACGAACTGGCGATCCAGATCCTCGGCGGCCACGGCTACACCCGCGAATACCCGGTGGAGCAGTATTACCGCGACAACCGCCTGAACCCGATTCACGAAGGCACCCACGGCATTCAATCCCTGGACTTGCTCGGCCGTAAACTGGCGCAGAATGGCGGCGCGGGGCTCAAGCAACTGATCCGCCTGATCGCCGACACCGCCGAGCGTGCACAGGCGTTTGATTCGCTGACTGCGTTGCGTGAACCACTGGAGAAACTGGTGGCGCGCCTGCAAACCGTAACCATCGGCCTGCTGACCGACCTGGCCCAAGGCAAGGTCAACAGCAGCCTGGCGAATTCGGCGCTGTACCTGAAGGTGTTCGGGCACACGGTGATTGGCTGGCGCTGGCTGGAACAGGCGATTCGCGCCGAAGAAGGCCTGGCCAAGGGCAATGCGGCGGATGTGAGCTTCTATAAAGGCAAGTTGCAGGCGGCGCGGTACTTCCTGACGTGGGAAGTACCGGGTTGTCACCATGAACTGGCGATTCTTGAAGCGCGGGATGATGTCTGCCTGGGCATGCAGGATGAGTGGTTCTGACGACTGGCAAGTTTTTGTGGCGAGGGAGCTTGCTCCCGCTCGGCTGCGAAGCAGCCGCAAATACAGGCAACTCGGTGCATCACATACACCTGGGTTGCCGGATTTTAGAGTGCTTCGCACTCCAGCGGGAGCAAGCTCCCTCGCCACAAAGTTGTCTCTTAACTTAGCTTGAACCCACCCATCTGCCGCGCCAGATCGTCCGCCAGACGTTGCAATGTCTGACAATCCTCACGACAAGCCCTGACCTCCCCCGCCGTCGCCCGGGCCAGATCGGAAATGCCCTGCACGTTACGGTTGATCTCTTCGGTCACTGCCGACTGCTCTTCGGTCGCCGTTGCCACCTGATGATTCATGTCGCTGATGCGCTCGACCTGCCCGGTAATCGCGGTCAACGACGCTCCGGTGCGTTGACTGGATTCGACACCGGTACCGGTCGCCGCTTGCCCGGAATGCATCGACGACACCGCATTTTCCGCGCCCTGCTTGAGACTGCCGATCATTTGTTGAATCTCATCGGTGGACGATTGTGTACGCCGTGCCAGTGTGCGCACTTCATCGGCGACCACCGCAAACCCGCGCCCCATATCGCCTGCACGTGCGGCTTCGATGGCAGCGTTGAGCGCCAGCAGGTTGGTTTGCTCGGAGATCCCGCGAATCACTGCCAACACCTGATCGATAGACGCCACCTGATGGGCCAGCGCCCCGACCGCCGTGGCGGCAACGCCGATTTCGTCGGACATGCTTTCAATGTGCCGGATCGATCCGCCGACCACTTCCCGCGCCTGCATTGCTTCATCCCGGGCGTTTTGCGAAGCGACTGCCGCGTTACCGGCGTTCTGCGCAATCTCTTGCACGGTCAGGCCCATCTCATGGACCGCAGTAGCGACCATGTCGGTCATTTCCTGTTGTCGGCCCGAGCGTTCGGCGGTGTTTTCCACCACCCGCGCCACTTGCCCGACAGCCGTACGCAAGCGCTCGCTGGTGGTGAGCACTTCGCCGATCATGTCGCGCTGGCTGTCGAGGAACCGATTGAACCCTCGCGCCAGATCGCCCAGCTCATCGGCGCGGCTGGAATCCAGCCGATGGGTCAAATCGCCACCACCGCTACCGATGGCCACCAACGCCGCTGTTACCTGGCGGATCGGTCGGACCAATCCACGGGCCAGCAACACCACCAGCAACAGGCATATCACCGCCACTGCCAGGCCGATGCCGCTGCTCATCCACATGGCGCGACGGGCTTCAGCGTAAATCTGCGACTGCGGCACTTCGGCCACCAGGGTCCAGCCGAGATCGCGCAAAGGCAGGCTTAATGCGAGGAAGTCTTCACCGTCCCGCTGGAAGCTATTACTCGTGGCAGTTTTTTGACCCAGAGACGCGCCGGCCGCCGCCGCGCCAATTTGCTCTGCCAGAGTACGTTTACCACTCAATTGCGCTTGGGGATGAACCTGGATCAAACCGTCGGAACGCACGAGATAGACCTTGCCACGCTCTCCGAAACTGAAGTTGTGAATCAGCTCGGAGAGCTCCTTCATGCTCAGGCCCAGCCCGGCAACGCCCACGACTTTGCCGGCCTTTTCGACTTTAAGGTCGATGAAAAGCGCCAATTCTCCGCTGGCGGTGTCATTGTCGATGTTGAGGGTGCGCGGCTGGTCGCTATCGAGAAACGCATAGAACCACGCGTCTTTGGGGTTGGTGCGGCTGAGGGTCCGGTCCAGGCCTTTTTCATTGAAGTAGTGGTTGGACGCGGTGCCGACAATCAGTGCGGTAAAGGCCTTGTGTTCGGCGCGGATGCCTTCGAGGTAAGTGGTGAACGTAGCGGCCTGGGCACTGTTTTCACCCTCGGCCAACCAGTCGCGCACCATGCTGTTGCTGGCGATGTCCTTGGCGGCGGTGAGTGGCTGAACGAGGATGCGCTCGATGTCGTTGCGCATCGCTTCGATGCTCGACGGCAGCGCTTGTTCGACCAGATAACGCTGGGCGAGGCGATTGACCACAAGGGTATAAATGCCAACCACGATCAGAATACTGACGAGCAGGGCGGTGCCCATGCTCAAGATCAACTGCCATTGAATACTGCGTCGCCAGAACTGCATGGAGCACCCCCAAAGAATAAGAGGCTGAAACACTGCAACAGCCGTGCCGATTGTATACAACGCAAACGACAATTTATTCTTTGGTTGTGCGCAAAGCCGATCAGGCCTGATTGATCGTCTTGGAGATCACTTCAACCGTGGCGTTGACTTGCTCTTGGTAACGGTCGAGTTCGAGCTTGTGCTGCTTCTGCATTTCGATCTGTTGCGAGCACAGATTCATCGCGGCCAGTACCAGCAATCGGTCTCCGATCAGCGTCGGGTACTTCTTTTTGGTGTCGGCCAGGGCAGCCTTCAACATTAATGCAGCGTCCAGCAGGGTCTGCTCTTCCCCGGCCGGGGCCTTGATCGAATAGTCCTCACCCAGGATCGAGACGACTTTCACACCCGGGCCGTAACTCATGCGCTGACTGGGCCAGCGCTCACACGCTCAACCAGGGCTTGAATGCGCGCGGCGGTGGCGCCTTGTTTCTCTTCCTGTTCCATCAGGCTCAGTTGCAGGCTTTCGTTTTCATCCTTGGCCTGGGCCAGTTCGGCGCTCAGGGCTTGGTTGGTGCCGAGCAGGGTCTGGTTCTGTTGCACCAGGTCGCTGACCAGCTGTTCCAATTGGCTTAGGGATGCTTCCAACATTTTGATTTTCCAGGCATTTTCAAAGGGCGCGTACGATAAAGAAAAGTCACTGTGGAAGCCAGGGTTATACGGGCCCAAGGCCCTGATTTTCCTGACGACCGACCTTTCTCGCGAACTGTAGAGACTGTGATCGGCCGATCTGGTTCCTGCACTTCGTCGCCATGACGTTTGTGCGGCAAAACCGCGCAGGGACTCAAGACTTCAGGCGCATGACCGATAAGTCATCCATACGTCAGCCTCGGCACCCTCTGGTGCGCTCTCTTCGGTAAACACCATGTCCCTTCGAAATATGAATATCGCGCCGCGAGCGTTCCTCGGTTTTGCCCTGATTGGCGGTTTGATGATGCTGCTGGGCGTGTTCGCCCTGAACCAGATGAGCAAGATCCGCGACGCCGCCGAGAACATCACCGTCAGCAGCGTGCCCAGCATCAAGAGCCTCGACGAGTTCACCCAGCTGACCCTGCGTTTGCGCGTGTTGTCCTACCGTTTGCTGGTCAACCGTGAACCAGATGTGCAGCACAAGACCATGGAGCTGCTGGAAATGCGCAACCAGCAGATCCGCACCGCCCAGAACGTCTACGAAAAACTGATCAGCAGCCCCGAGGAACGTGCGGCCTACGATCAATACGTGCAGTTGCTTGGGCAATACCGCCAGATCGAAGATCGGATGAAGACCCTGTCGCGCAACAATCAGGTCGACGAATTGCGCAACCTGCTCAACGCTGAGCTGCTGAGTAACTCCGAAGCGGTCAATGCGGTGCTGAACAAACTGCTGGAGATCAACACTCAGCAGACCCTCGACACCAACCAGCAAGCCGCCGACCAATACGATTCGGCCTTCAATCTGGTGATCGCCCTGCTTGTGATCGCCACCGCCCTGACCATGCTGTTCGCCTGGTTGCTGACCAACAGTATCACCAGACCCATCGCCAACGCACTGAACGCCGCCGAACAGATTGCCGAAGGCAACCTGACGCGCCCGATCACCGTCGATGGCGAAGATGAGGCCGGCCGCCTGCTCTTGGCGATGTCGAAGATGCAGGACAAACTGCGCGACACCCTGCAGCGGATTTCCGGCTCGGCCACGCAATTGGCGTCCGCCGCGGAAGAGCTCAACAGCGTCACCGACGAAAGTGCCCGTGGCCTGACCCAGCAGAACAACGAAATCGAACAGGCCGCCACCGCGGTCAATGAAATGACCAGTGCAGTGGAAGAAGTCGCGCGCAACGCCGTAAGTACGTCCGAAGCCTCGAAGAACGCCACTGCGTCTGCCGGCGACGGCCGTGATCTGGTGCAGGAAACCGTCAGCGCCATTGAACGCATGAGCGCCGATGTTCAGAGCACCGCGACCCTGATCGGCGACCTGGCGAACGAGTCCCGCGACATCGGCAAAGTACTGGACGTGATCCGTGGCCTGGCCGACCAGACCAACCTGCTGGCCCTGAACGCGGCCATCGAAGCTGCACGTGCCGGTGAAGCCGGTCGTGGTTTTGCAGTGGTGGCCGACGAAGTGCGGGCACTGGCTCATCGCACCCAGCAGTCGACCAGCGAAATCGAGCGCATGATCGGCAGCATCCAGAGCGGCACCGAACATGCGGTGGATTCGATGCGCAACAGCACAGAGCGTGCCGAATCGACCCTGAACATCGCCCGCGGCGCCGGTATGTCGCTGGATACGATCAACAGCGCCATTGTCGAAATCAACGAACGCAACCTGGTGATCGCCAGCGCTGCTGAAGAACAGGCGCAAGTGGCCCGTGAAGTGGACCGCAACCTGGTGAATATCCGCGATTTGTCGGTGCAATCGGCCACCGGCGCCAACCAGACCAGCGCAGCGAGCAGTGAGTTGTCGCGTCTGGCGGTGGACCTGAACACCATGGTTGGGCGGTTCAGCCTTTAATCTGAAGTCGCCTCTGTGGCGAGGGAGCTTGCTCCCGCTCGGCTGCGAAGCAGTCGCAATTGACCCATGCGCTGAATCTGACGAACCGCTGTGTCGTTTGGGGGCGCTACGCGCCCAGCGGGAGCGAGCTCCCTCGCCACACTGATCCCACCCTGCTCAAGAGGGTGTGCAAGACTGCTTTCAAAAGCTTTCCATGATCGTTCCACGCTCCGCGTGAGCATGCAGCCCAGGGCGCTCCGCGCCCCGGAAGTGGACGCAGAGCGTCCATTGAGGCGTTCCCACGCAGAGCGTGGGAACGATCTGGTATAAACCAGAAAAGCTTTTTGACAGCATCACATTTCAACAGGTTAGAATCGCTGGCACGCAGACTGCATGGTCAGTTTGTGCCCGCCTTTAGCTTTCTGGAGTACTGCCTTTGAATGCGACGACCATCAACAGCCTGTTCTTGATCGGCGCGTTGCTGGTAGGTGCAAGCATTCTGGTGAGCTCACTTTCGTCGCGCCTCGGCATCCCGATTCTGGTGATCATCCTGGCCGTTGGCATGGCGGCCGGCGTCGACGGCGGCGGCATTATTTTCGATAACTACCCCACGGCTTATCTGGTCGGCAACCTCGCACTGGCGGTGATCCTGCTCGACGGCGGTTTGCGCACGCGTGTCTCGAGTTTCCGCGTGGCGTTGTGGCCGGCGTTGTCGCTGGCCACGGTCGGGGTGTTGATCACCACCGGGCTGACCGGCATGGCCGCGGCCTGGCTGTTCGACCTGAACCTGATCCAGGGCCTGCTCATTGGCGCCATCGTCGGCTCCACCGATGCGGCGGCGGTGTTTTCGTTGCTGGGCGGCAAAGGCTTGAACGAACGGGTGACCGCCAGCCTGGAGATCGAATCCGGCAGCAACGACCCGATGGCGGTGTTCCTCACCGTCACGCTGATCGACATGCTCGCCAGCGGCCAGACTGGGCTGCACTGGAGCCTGCTGGCGCACCTGCTGCGCGAGTTCGGTATCGGTGGTGTGATTGGCCTCGGCGGCGGCTGGCTGATGTTGCAACTGGTCAACCGGATCAATCTGGCCACCGGTCTGTACCCGATCCTGGTGATCGCCGGTGGTCTGGTGGTGTTTGCCCTGACCAACGCCTTGCACGGCAGCGGTTTCCTCGCGGTGTACCTGTGCGGTCTGGTCATCGGCAACCGGCCGGTACGCAGCCGCCACGGCATCCTGCACATGCTGGACGGCATGGCCTGGCTGGCACAGATCGGCATGTTCCTGGTGCTGGGGCTGTTGGTCACGCCCCACGATTTGCTGCCGATTGCCTTGCCGGCCCTGGCCTTGGCGCTATGGATGATTCTGTTTGCGCGGCCGCTGTCAGTGGTGGTGGGTTTGTTGCCGTTCAAGGCGTTCCATGGCCGCGAAAAGGCGTTCATTTCCTGGGTGGGCCTGCGTGGCGCGGTACCGATCATTCTGGCGGTGTTCCCGCTGATGGCCGGCCTGCCCAATGCTCAGCTGTACTTCAACCTGGCCTTCTTCATCGTTCTGGTCTCGCTGCTGGTACAAGGCACCAGCCTGCCGTGGGTCGCCAAGCTGCTAAAGGTCACGGTGCCACCGGAGCCCGCGCCGATTTCCCGGTCTGCGCTCGAAGTGCATGTCACCAGTGAGTGGGAACTGTTCGTTTATCGCCTCGGTGCCGAAAAATGGTGCATCGGTTCGCCCCTGCGCGAACTGAAAATGCCCGAAGGTACCCGCATCGCTGCCCTGTTTCGTGGTCAACAACTGCTCCATCCGTCGGGTAGTACGGTGCTGGAAGTCGATGATTTACTGTGCGTAATCGGCCATGAACACAACCTTGCGGCCCTCGGAAAACTGTTCAGCCAGGCACCGCAACGCGGCCTCGATTTGCGCTTTTTCGGCGACTTCGTTCTCGAAGGAGACGCCCAGCTGGCCGCGGTTGCTGCCCTGTACGGGTTGAAGGTCGAAGACATCGATCCGCAGATGACTCTGGGCAAGTTCATCGCCCAGAAAGTCGGGGGAGCGCCGGTGGTCGGCGACCAGGTGGAGTGGAACAACACCCTCTGGACTGTCGCGGTCATGGACGGGAACAAGATCGACAAAGTGGGCGTCAGATTCCCCGAAGGAAGTCGCCCGGGTCCGGGCTTGTTCCTCTAAACTCCACTCTTCGCCTCGTATTTTGATCGGTCTCTATGTCAAGCCTGCGCACCTTTTTCGTCCTGGCCCTGTTGGGCCTGAGCCTCTCCGTCGGACCTTTGCAAGCCGCCGAACCGCCCTCCCGCGAATCTGTGCAGACGAGTCTGGACAAGATTGCCGACCGCAAATTGCCGGAGGCCGATCAAAAGGCTCTGCAGTCCGTCCTGCAAGGCACGCTGACGCAGCTCAACAATCAGCGTGATTACGAGCAGAAACTCAGCGATCTCAAGCAGCAACTGGCCACCGCGCCCAAGCAAACCATCGAAAACCAGCGTGAGCTGACGCGCCTCAAGGCCAGCGTCGTCGCGCCCGTATCGCAACGCTTCGCAAAAGAGTCGATCCAGCAACTCGAGCAAATGCTCACTGAGCGATCGACCCAGCAAAGCGATCTGCAGAAAGCCCTGGCGGACGCCAACAGCCTGATCATTACTGCACAGACCCGTCCCGAGCGTGCCCAGGCGGAAATTTCCGCCAGCCAGACGCGTATCCAGCAAATCAACAATATGCTCAAGACCGGCAAAGACGCCGGCAAGACCCTGAGCGCCGAGCAGCGCGACCAGCTCAATGCCGAGCTCGCCGCCCTCAACGCCTTGATCCCGCTGCGGCGCCAGGAACTGGCCGGCAATACCCAGCTGCAAGACCTGGGCAACAGCCAGCATGATTTGCTGTCGGAAAAATCCGATCGCCTGGACCGGGAAATCCAGGACCTGCAAAGCCTGATCAATCAGAAGCGCCTGGCTCAATCCCAGGAGACGGTGACGCAGCAGTCGATCGAAGCACAGAAGGCCGGCGGCAGCAGCCTGTTGGCGACTGAAAGCACCGCCAACCTGAAACTCTCGGATTACCTGCTCAAAAGCACTGACCGTCTCAACGAAGTCACCCAGCAGAACCTGCAGACCAAGCAACAGCTGGACAGCGTGACCCAAAGCGATGCGGCGCTGGACGAGCAGATCAGCGTGCTCAAGGGCAGCCTGCTGCTCTCGAAGATTCTCTACAAACAGAAACTGGCCCTGCCGCGCCTCAAGGTCGATCGCGACCTCGCCGACCAGATCGCCGACATTCGGCTGTATCAATTCGAAGTCAGCCAACAACGGGAATTGCTCAGCAACCCGGCCACTTATGTCGACAATCTGCTGGCCGCCCAACCGCCCGAGCAAGTCACCCCGCAGTTGCGCAAAAGCCTCTTGGAACTGGCGACCACGCGTGCCGACCTGCTCGAGCGCCTGAACCGCGAATTGAGCGCAGTGCTCAACGAGTCCATCACCCTGCAGTTGAACCAGAAGCAATTGCTCAGCACCGCGCAAAGCCTGCGTGCGACGCTGGACGAGCAGATGTTCTGGATTCCCAGCAATAAACCGCTGGATCTTGAATGGCTTCGCAGCGTGCCGGATCGCTTGCAACGCCAGGTCGACTCCCTGCCCCTGGCCTCGAGCCTGAGCGAGTTGACTGATGGCCTGACCCAACGACCGCTGCTGTTCCTGCCGCTCGCGCTGTTGATCGGCGCCCTGCTGTGGCGTCGCAAGCAACTGTATGCCCGTCTGAACAAGGTTCACCAGGACATCGGCCACTTCAAGCGTGACAGTCAGTGGCACACCCCGCAGGCGATCCTGATCAATATCCTGTTGGCGATGCCGGTCTCGCTGGGTCTGGCCCTGTGCGGCCTGGCCCTGCAAATCGACGCCCGCGGGCAAAACGCCAATATGGGCGCGGCCTTGCTGCAAATGGCCCAGGCATGGCTGGTGTTCTACACCGCCTACCGCATCCTCGCACCAGGCGGCGTGGCTGAACTGCATTTCCGCTGGGAAAAACCTCAGGTCGAATTCCTCCGGGGCTGGGTCCGTCGGCTCGGGATGGTGGTGATGGCCCTGGTGGCAGTGGTAGCCGTTGCCGAACTGCAACCGGCCGGGCTCGCCGATGACGTGATCGGCATGCCGGTCGTACTCACTTGCTACGCCTTGATGACATTGCTGCTCAGCCGCCTGCTGGTCAGCAGCCCGACCCACGAAAACGCCTCGCTGTTCCGCAAAGCCGTGGGCGTCATGTTCACCATCCTGCCCGTGGCGCTGTTCGTGGCCGTGTGCTTCGGCTACTACTACACCGCACTCAAACTCAGCGACCGCCTGATCAACACCCTGTACCTGCTGATGTTCTGGCTGGTGATCGAAGCCACCTTCGTCCGTGGCCTGAGCGTAGCGGCCCGTCGCCTGGCCTATCAGCGCGCCCTCGCCAAGCGGCAGGCGGCCAAGGAGGCCGGCGATGGCGAAGCGGTGATCGAAGAGCCGACCATGGACATCGAAAAGGTCAACGAACAGTCCCTGCGCCTGATTCGCCTGGCCTTGCTCGGCGGTTTCATGGCCTTGCTGTACTGGGTCTGGGCCGACCTGATCACGGTGTTCTCGTACCTGGACAACATCACCCTCTACGAATACACCAGCGGCACCGGCGCCAACATGAGCATGGTGCCGATCAG
>NZ_RCOE01000229.1:0-14330 GCF_004321495.1 Pseudomonas sp. Sample_10 | reverse complement strand
ATGGTGCCAACGTTGACGTGCGGTAGGGAACGATCAAATTTTTCTTTAGCCACGACAATTAACTCCTAGCCTAAAGGGGCTGAATCAGCCTTGTTTTTTGGTAACGGTTTCGACGATGTGCGACGGAGCCGTATTGTATTTTTTGAATTCCATAGAGTAGCTTGCGCGACCCTGGGACATCGAACGAACGTCGGTCGCATAACCGAACATCTCGCCCAACGGAACTTCAGCACGGATAACCTTACCGGAAACCGTATCTTCCATACCCAGGATCATGCCGCGACGACGGTTAAGGTCGCCCATCACGTCACCCATATAGTCTTCAGGCGTAACAACCTCTACCGCCATGATCGGCTCGAGCAACTCACCACCGCCCTTCTGGGCCAGTTGCTTGGTCGCCATGGAAGCAGCCACCTTAAACGCCATCTCGTTCGAGTCGACGTCGTGGTAAGAACCATCAAACACGGTAGCCTTCAGGCCGATCAGCGGATAGCCGGCAACAACACCGTTCTTCATCTGCTCTTCGATACCCTTCTGGATAGCCGGGATGTATTCCTTAGGAACCACACCACCCACTACTTCGTTCAGGAATTGCAGACCTTCCTGACCTTCGTCAGCAGGTGCAAAACGAATCCAGCAGTGACCGAACTGGCCACGACCGCCGGACTGACGAACGAACTTGCCTTCGATTTCGCAGCTCTTCGTGATGCGCTCACGATAGGAAACCTGAGGCTTACCGATGTTGGCTTCGACGTTGAACTCACGGCGCATCCGGTCAACCAGGATGTCCAGGTGCAACTCGCCCATGCCAGAGATGATCGTTTGACCAGTCTCTTCATCAGTTTTGACGCGGAAAGACGGGTCTTCCTGAGCAAGCTTGCCCAGAGCGATACCCATTTTTTCCTGGTCATCCTTGGTCTTAGGCTCTACGGCAACCGAAATAACCGGCTCCGGGAAGTCCATGCGAACCAGGATGATTGGCTTGTCAGCGTTGCAGAGGGTTTCACCAGTGGTGACGTCCTTCATGCCGATCAGGGCCGCGATGTCACCAGCGCGTACTTCCTTGATCTCTTCGCGGGCGTTTGCGTGCATTTGCACCATACGACCCACGCGCTCTTTCTTGCCTTTAACCGAGTTGATCACGCCGTCGCCGGAGGCCAACACGCCCGAGTAAACTCGAACGAAGGTCAAGGTACCCACGAATGGGTCGGTAGCGATCTTGAACGCCAGAGCCGAGAACGGCTCGTTGTCGTCTGCGTGACGCTCCATCTGCTTTTCCTCGTCATCCGGGTCAGTACCCTTGATGGCAGGAATGTCAGTTGGTGCAGGCAGGTAGTCGATAACGGCGTCGAGAACCAGGGGAACACCCTTGTTCTTGAAGGAAGAACCGCAAACAGCCAGAACGATCTCACCAGCGATGGTACGCTGACGCAGAGCGGCCTTGATTTCCTCGATGGAGAGCTCTTCGCCTTCGAGGTACTTGTTCATCAGCTCTTCGCTGGCTTCGGCCGCAGCCTCAACCATGTTGCTGCGCCACTCTTCAGCCAGCTCCTGCAGTTCAGCAGGGATAGCTTCGCGACGCGGAGTCATGCCCTTGTCAGCATCGTTCCAGTAAACCGCTTCCATGGTCATCAGATCGATCTGACCCTGGAAGTTGTCTTCGGAACCGATAGCCAACTGGATCGGCACCGGAGTGTGACCCAGGCGCTGCTTGATCTGGGCGATCACGCGCAGGAAGTTCGCGCCGGCACGGTCCATCTTGTTCACGTAAACGATACGTGGAACACCGTACTTGTTGGCTTGACGCCATACGGTTTCGGACTGAGGCTCAACGCCGGAAGTACCACAGAACACAACGACAGCGCCGTCGAGTACACGCAGGGAACGCTCAACTTCAATAGTGAAGTCTACGTGACCCGGGGTATCGATGACGTTGAAGCGGTATTGGTCCTTGTGCTGCTTCGCAGAACCCTGCCAGAAGGCGGTAATAGCAGCAGAAGTAATGGTAATACCACGCTCCTGCTCCTGAACCATCCAGTCTGTGGTCGCGGCGCCGTCATGCACCTCGCCCATCTTGTGACTTTTGCCAGTGTAAAAAAGGACGCGCTCGGTGGTGGTGGTTTTACCAGCATCCACGTGAGCAACGATACCAATGTTACGGTAGCGATTAATCGGTGTAGTACGAGCCATAAAGCCCTCGCAAAATTAGTGACGCTAAAATTAGAAGCGGTAGTGCGAGAAAGCTTTGTTAGCTTCAGCCATACGGTGCACGTCTTCACGCTTCTTAACTGCAGCACCTTTACCTTCGGCAGCGTCCAACAGTTCGCCAGCCAAACGCAGAGCCATAGACTTCTCGCCGCGCTTGCGAGCGAAGTCTACCAACCAGCGCATTGCCAGAGCGTTACGACGGGACGGACGAACTTCAACCGGAACCTGGTAAGTAGCACCGCCTACACGGCGCGACTTTACTTCGACCAGCGGAGCGATGGCGTCGAGAGCTTTCTCGAAGATTTCCAGGGGGTCGCTGTTCTTGCGTTCTTTAACCTTTTCCAGCGCGCCATAAACGATACGCTCGGCAACGGCTTTCTTGCCGCTTTCCATCACGTGGTTCATGAACTTGGCCAGGATTTGGCTTCCGTATTTTGGATCGTCAAGCACTTCGCGCTTGGCTGCTACGCGTCTTCTTGGCATGGATAAGCCCTCAAACGGTCTTCAGGTTCGCTCGGAATTGGTGCCCTATCAGGGACGCCTCCGACCTTACTCTTATCGACTCAGAAAAATAGAAATCAGTTTTTTGCAGCAAGCGACCATTACTTCGGACGCTTGGTACCGTACTTCGAACGACCCTGGTTACGACCTTTAACGCCGGAAGTATCCAAAGAACCGCGAACGGTGTGGTAACGAACACCTGGCAAGTCTTTTACACGACCGCCGCGGATCAGTACCACGCTGTGCTCTTGCAGGTTGTGGCCTTCACCGCCGATGTACGAGGAAACCTCGAAACCGTTGGTCAGACGCACACGGCATACTTTACGCAGTGCCGAGTTAGGTTTTTTCGGCGTAGTGGTATACACACGGGTGCACACGCCACGACGTTGCGGGCAGTTCTGCAGCGCAGGCACGTCGGATTTCTCGACGATACGCTTACGCGGCTGACGTACCAGCTGGTTGATAGTTGCCATCTACTAGCTCCACTGTTGTCTTGCGACGCTATTGTCTTGCAAGAAAAGCAAAATGGCAGGAACGAATTCCCGCCAAATTTAGGGGTACAAGAGTCTAAAGAGGATCTTGTCCCCAGTCAAGGCAAGGCCCCGACCTCCCCGCCCATCCAACCTCGACAAATTGTCGCGATTCGATGAACGGAGCTGCCAGGGCCTTACGCTCATTTATCGCAGAACTCAGTTACCGCTCGAGTTCAGCGCTTCGGTCAGTGCAGCTTCCACTTCACTGGCGCTTACGCGCAACGGCTTGTCGGCATCACGACGACGCTTACGCTCGCTGTGATAAGCCAGGCCGGTACCAGCCGGGATCAGACGACCCACGACCACGTTTTCTTTCAGGCCGCGCAGGTAGTCGCGCTTGCCGGTTACCGCCGCTTCGGTCAGTACGCGGGTGGTTTCCTGGAAGGAAGCCGCCGAGATGAACGATTCGGTGGACAACGACGCCTTGGTGATACCCAGCAGAACGCGAGTGAACTTGGAGACAAATTTGTCTTCGTTGCTCAAACGCTCGTTCTCTACCAGAACGTGAGTCAATTCCATCTGGTCGCCCTTGATGAAACTGGAATCGCCGGATTCAGCGATTTCAACTTTACGCAGCATCTGACGCAGGATGGTCTCGATGTGCTTATCGTTGATCTTCACGCCTTGCAGACGGTAAACGTCCTGGATCTCGTTAACGATGTACTTGGCCAGCGCACTCACACCCAGCAGACGCAGGATGTCGTGTGGGTCGCTCGGGCCGTCGGAGATAACTTCGCCGCGGTTTACCTGTTCGCCTTCGAACACGTTCAGGTGACGCCACTTCGGAATCAGCTCTTCGTACGGATCGCTACCGTCGTTCGGGGTGATGACCAGACGGCGCTTGCCCTTGGTCTCTTTACCGAACGCGATGGTGCCGCTGACTTCAGCCAGAATCGACGCTTCTTTCGGACGACGAGCTTCGAACAAGTCGGCAACACGCGGCAGACCACCGGTGATGTCACGCGTCTTCGAAGTCTCTTGCGGGATACGAGCGATAACATCACCGATCGCAATCTTCGCACCGTCCGCTACACCGACCAGGGCGTTGGCTGGCAGGAAGTACTGAGCGATTACGTCAGTGCCTGGCAGCAAAAGATCCTTGCCGTTGTCGTCGACCATCTTCACGGCAGGACGAATGTCCTTGCCGGCAGCTGGACGATCTTTGGCGTCGAGTACTTCAATGTTGGTCATACCGGTCAATTCGTCAGTCTGACGCTTGATCGTGATGCCTTCTTCCATGCCCACGTAGGTCACGGTACCTTTCATTTCGGTAACGATCGGGTGAGTGTGCGGATCCCACTTGGCCACGATTGCGCCAGCGTCGACCTTGTCACCTTCTTTAACCGAAATCACGGCACCGTACGGCAGCTTGTAACGCTCACGCTCACGACCGAAGTCATCAGCGATGGCCAGCTCACCGGAACGGGACACAGCTACCAGGTGACCATCCACGCGCTCAACGTGCTTCAGGTTGTGCAGACGGACGGTACCGCCATTCTTCACCTGAACGCTGTCGGCTGCGGAAGTACGGCTTGCCGCACCACCGATGTGGAACGTACGCATGGTCAGCTGGGTACCCGGCTCACCGATGGACTGGGCAGCGATAACGCCGACCGCTTCACCGATGTTCACCTGGTGACCACGAGCCAAGTCACGGCCGTAGCACTTGGCGCAAATGCCGTAGCGGGTTTCGCAGCTGATCGGCGAACGCACGATCACTTCGTCGATGCTGTTCAGCTCGATGAACTCAACCCACTTCTCATCTACCAGGGTGCCGGCAGGAACGATGACGTCCTCGGTACCTGGCTTGAATACGTCACGGGCAATAACACGACCCAATACGCGCTCACCCAGCGGCTCTACAACGTCACCGCCTTCAATGTGCGGAGTCATCAGCAGACCGTGTTCGGTGCCGCAATCGATCTCGGTTACAACCAGATCTTGCGCTACGTCTACCAGACGACGAGTCAGGTAACCGGAGTTCGCGGTTTTCAACGCGGTATCCGCCAGACCTTTACGAGCACCGTGAGTCGAGATGAAGTACTGAAGTACGCTCAAACCTTCACGGAAGTTCGCAGTAATCGGCGTTTCAATGATGGAACCGTCCGGCTTGGCCATCAGGCCACGCATACCGGCGAGCTGACGGATCTGAGCAGCAGAACCCCGTGCGCCCGAGTCGGCCATCATGTACATCGAGTTGAAGGACTCTTGGTCGACTTCGACGCCATGACGGTCGATGACTTTCTCTTTCGAGAGGTTGGCCATCATCGCCTTGGAAACTTCGTCGTTCGCCTTGGACCAAAGGTCGATCACTTTGTTGTACTTCTCGCCCTGGGTTACCAGGCCGGAGGCGTACTGACTTTCGATCTCTTTCACTTCGTCGGTGGCAGCACCGATGATGCGGGCTTTTTCATCCGGGATAACGAAGTCGTTAACACCGATGGAAACGCCGGAAATGGTCGAATAGGCAAAACCGGTGTACATCAACTGGTCAGCGAAGATCACGGTCTCTTTCAGACCAACCACGCGGTAGCACTGGTTGATCAGCTTGGAGATCGCCTTTTTCTTCATCGGCAGGTTGACGACATCGTACGACAGACCTTTTGGCACAACCTGGAACAACAGCGCACGGCCGACAGTGGTGTCGACGATACGGGTGTTGGTCACGCTGCCGCCATCACGGTCGTTGACAGTTTCGTTGATCCGCACTTTGACCTTGGCGTGCAGTGCGGCTTCGCCGGCACGGAACACACGGTCAACTTCCTGCAGATCCGCGAACACACGACCTTCGCCCTTGGCGTTGATCGCTTCACGAGTCATGTAGTACAGACCCAATACAACGTCCTGCGACGGAACGATGATTGGCTCACCGTTGGCTGGCGACAGAATGTTGTTGGTCGACATCATCAACGCACGCGCTTCGAGCTGGGCTTCCAGCGTCAGCGGTACGTGCACGGCCATTTGGTCACCGTCGAAGTCGGCGTTGTACGCGGCGCAGACCAGAGGGTGCAGCTGAATAGCCTTACCTTCGATCAGTACCGGTTCGAACGCCTGGATACCCAGACGGTGAAGGGTCGGTGCACGGTTGAGAAGAACCGGGTGTTCGCGAATCACTTCAGCGAGAACGTCCCAAACCTCTGGCAACTCGCGCTCGACCATTTTCTTGGCCGCTTTGATGGTGGTCGCCAGACCACGCATTTCCAGCTTGCCGAAAATGAACGGCTTGAACAGCTCGAGAGCCATCTTCTTCGGCAGACCGCACTGGTGCAGACGCAGGGTCGGACCTACGGTAATTACCGAACGACCGGAGTAGTCAACACGCTTACCGAGCAAGTTCTGACGGAAACGACCCTGCTTACCCTTGATCATGTCAGCCAGGGATTTCAGAGGACGCTTGTTGGAACCGGTGATAGCGCGGCCACGACGACCGTTGTCGAGCAGTGCGTCGACGGCTTCCTGCAACATACGCTTTTCGTTGCGCACGATGATGTCCGGAGCGGACAGATCCAGCAGGCGCTTCAAACGGTTGTTACGGTTGATCACTCGACGATACAGATCGTTGAGGTCGGAAGTCGCGAAGCGACCGCCATCCAGCGGGACCAGTGGACGCAGATCTGGCGGCAGAACCGGCAGAACGGTCAGCACCATCCACTCTGGCAGGTTGCCGGAACCCTGGAAGGCTTCCATCAACTTCAGACGCTTGGACAGCTTTTTGATTTTGGTTTCGGAGTTGGTTTGCGGAATCTCTTCACGCAGACGGCCAATCTCGTGCTCCAGGTCGATAGCGTGCAGCAGTTCGCGGACAGCCTCGGCACCCATGCGGGCATCGAAATCGTCGCCGAACTCTTCCAGCGCTTCGAAGTACTGCTCGTCGTTCAGCAGCTGACCTTTTTCAAGGGTGGTCATGCCTGGGTCGATAACGACGTAGCTCTCGAAGTAGAGAACGCGCTCGATATCACGCAGGGTCATGTCCATCAGCAAGCCGATACGGGACGGCAGCGATTTCAGGAACCAGATGTGAGCAACAGGCGAGGCCAGTTCGATGTGGGCCATACGCTCACGACGAACTTTTGCCAGCGCGACTTCAACGCCGCACTTCTCGCAGATCACACCGCGGTGCTTCAAGCGCTTGTACTTACCGCACAGGCACTCGTAATCCTTTACCGGGCCAAAGATCTTGGCGCAGAACAGGCCGTCACGCTCAGGTTTGAACGTACGGTAGTTGATGGTTTCCGGCTTTTTAACTTCACCGAACGACCACGAACGGATCATCTCAGGCGATGCCAATCCGATACGGATGGCGTCGAACTCTTCGACTTGACCCTGGTTTTTCAGCAAATTCAGTAGGTCTTTCAAGGCCTTTCCTCCTGGCGGAGCAGAGAGCGGGCAATCCTGCCCCGCTCTCGATTCGCGTCACGTGTTATTCGGTTTCCAGATCGATATCGATGCCGAGGGAACGAATTTCCTTGATCAACACGTTGAAGGACTCGGGCATGCCCGGCTCCATACGGTGATCGCCATCCACGATGTTTTTGTACATCTTGGTACGGCCGTTCACATCGTCCGACTTCACTGTGAGCATTTCTTGCAGAGTGTAAGCGGCACCGTATGCTTCCAGTGCCCAGACCTCCATCTCCCCGAAACGCTGACCACCGAACTGCGCCTTACCACCCAGCGGCTGCTGGGTAACCAGGCTGTACGAACCGGTAGAACGAGCGTGCATCTTGTCGTCTACCAAGTGGTTCAGCTTCAGCATGTACATGTAGCCAACGGTAACCGGGCGCTCGAACTTGTTGCCGGTACGGCCGTCGGTCAGCTGCATCTGGCCGCTTTCTGGCAGGTCCGCCAGTTTCAGCATGGCCTTGATTTCGCTTTCCTTGGCGCCGTCGAACACTGGAGTGGCCATCGGAACGCCGCCACGCAGGTTTTGAGCCAGATCCAGGATTTCCTGGTCCGAGAAGTCATCGAGGCTTTCCTGACGACCGCCGATCTCGTTGTAGATCTCGTGCAGGAACTTACGCAGCTCGGCAACCTTGCGCTGCTCTTCGATCATGCGGTTGATCTTCTCGCCCAGACCTTTGGCCGCGAGGCCCAGGTGGGTTTCAAGGATCTGACCAACGTTCATACGCGAAGGTACGCCCAACGGGTTGAGGACGACGTCGACCGGGGTGCCATTGGCATCGTGCGGCATGTCTTCAACCGGCATGATCACGGAGACCACACCTTTGTTACCGTGACGACCGGCCATCTTGTCGCCCGGCTGGATGCGGCGACGGATTGCCAGGTAAACCTTGACGATCTTCAGCACGCCTGGAGCCAGGTCATCGCCCTGCTGCAGTTTGCGCTTCTTGTCTTCGAACTTGTCGTCCAGCAGACGGCGACGATCAACGATGTAGGCCTGAGCCTTCTCGAGCTGCTCGTTCAGAGCATCTTCAGCCATGCGCAGTTTGAACCACTGGCCGTGCTCAAGACCGTCGAGTACTTCGTCGGTGATGTCCTGGCCTTTCTTCAGACCGGCACCGCCTTCGGCTTTGTGGCCGACCAGGGCGGAACGCAGACGTTCGAAAGTAGCACCTTCAACGATACGGAACTCTTCGTTCAAGTCCTTGCGGATCTCGTCCAGCTGAGACTTCTCGATCGACAGTGCACGCGCATCGCGCTCAACGCCGTCACGGGTGAAGACCTGTACGTCGATGACAGTACCCTTGGTACCGGTAGGTACACGCAGGGAGGTGTCTTTAACGTCGCTGGCTTTTTCACCGAAGATCGCACGCAGCAGTTTTTCTTCCGGAGTCAGTTGGGTCTCGCCTTTCGGAGTGACCTTACCCACCAGGATGTCGCCTGCGCCTACTTCAGCACCCACGTAAACGATACCGGCTTCGTCCAGCTTGTTCAGTGCGGCTTCACCCACGTTCGGGATGTCCGCAGTGATTTCCTCTGGGCCAAGCTTGGTGTCACGGGCCACACAGGTCAGTTCCTGAATGTGGATCGTGGTGAAACGGTCTTCCTGAACCACACGCTCGGACAGGCAGATGGAGTCTTCGAAGTTGAAGCCGTTCCATGCCATGAACGCGATGCGCATGTTCTGACCCAGTGCCAGTTCACCCATATCGGTGGACGGGCCGTCGGCCATGATGTCGCTACGCTGAACCCGATCACCCTTGCTCACCAGCGGACGCTGGTTGATGCAGGTGTTCTGGTTCGAGCGGGTGTATTTGGTCAGGTTGTAGATGTCGACACCGGCTTCACCGGTTTCAACTTCGTCATCGGCAACACGAACCACGATACGGCTGGCATCGACGGAATCGATCACGCCGCCACGACGAGCCACGACGCAAACGCCGGAGTCACGGGCTACGTTACGCTCCATGCCGGTACCTACCAGCGGCTTGTCAGCACGCAGGGTCGGTACAGCTTGACGCTGCATGTTCGAACCCATCAACGCACGGTTGGCGTCGTCGTGCTCGAGGAACGGAATCAGCGACGCAGCAACCGAAACTACCTGCTTCGGCGATACGTCCATCAAGGTGACGTCTTCCGGCGCCTTGACGGTGAACTCGTTCAAGTGACGAACAGCTACCAGCTCGTCGATCAGGACTTTCTTGTCGTTCATCGTGGCCGAAGCCTGAGCGATCACGTGATCAGCTTCTTCGATGGCGGACAGGAACACGATCTCGTCGGTGACCAGAGCGTCTTTCACCACACGGTACGGGCTCTCGAGGAAGCCGTACTGGTTGGTGCGCGCATAGGCAGCCAGGGAGTTGATCAGACCGATGTTCGGACCTTCCGGCGTTTCGATCGGGCAAACACGACCGTAGTGAGTCGGGTGTACGTCACGAACTTCGAAGCCTGCACGCTCACGCGTCAGACCGCCTGGGCCGAGTGCGGAGACACGACGCTTGTGGGTGATCTCGGACAGCGGGTTGTTCTGGTCCATGAACTGCGACAGCTGGCTCGAACCGAAGAACTCTTTCACCGCGGCAGCCACTGGCTTGGCGTTGATCAGATCCTGCGGCATCAGGCCTTCGCTTTCTGCCATCGACAGACGCTCTTTGACCGCACGTTCAACACGCACCAGGCCAACGCGGAACTGGTTCTCGGCCATTTCGCCTACGCAGCGAACACGACGGTTACCCAGGTGGTCGATATCATCGACGATGCCTTTACCGTTACGGATGTCGACCAGAGTCTTCAGAACCGCGACGATGTCTTCTTTGCACAGCACGCCCGAACCTTCGATCTCGGTACGACCGATACGACGGTTGAACTTCATCCGGCCGACCGCAGACAGGTCATAGCGCTCAGGGCTGAAGAACAGGTTGTTGAACAGGGTTTCGGCAGCGTCTTTGGTTGGCGGCTCGCCAGGACGCATCATGCGATAGATCTCGACCAGCGCTTCAAGTTGGTTGCTGGTGGAGTCGATCTTCAGCGTATCGGAGACGAACGGACCGCAGTCGATGTCGTTGGTGTACAGAGTTTCGATGCGAACAACGCCGGCCTTGGCGATTTTCGCCAGGATCTCGGTGTTCAGCTCGGTGTTGCACTCTGCCAGGATTTCGCCGGTAGCCGGGTGCACGATGACCTTGGCGGTAGTGCGACCCAGGACGTAGTCCAGTGGCACTTCCAGCTCTTTGATCCCGGCCTTTTCCAGCTGGTTGATGTGGCGAGCGGTGATACGACGACCTTGCTCGACAATAACCTTGCCTTTGTCGTCCTGGATGTCCAGAACCGCGATTTCACCGCGCAGACGCTGAGGTACGAGTTCCAGGCTCAGGTTCTCGCCTTTCACATGGAACACGTTGGTGGTGTAGAACGCGTCCAGCACTTCCTCGGTGGTATAGCCGAGCGCGCGCAGCAGTACCGATGCAGGCAGCTTGCGACGACGGTCGATACGCACGAACACGCAGTCTTTCGGGTCGAACTCGAAGTCCAGCCACGAACCGCGGTAAGGAATGATGCGCGCGGAGTACAGCAGTTTACCGGAGCTGTGCGTCTTGCCACGGTCGTGGTCGAAGAACACGCCCGGGGAACGGTGCAGCTGGGAAACGATTACACGCTCGGTACCGTTGATTACGAAGGTACCGTTCTCAGTCATCAGGGGGATTTCACCCATGTAGACTTCTTGCTCTTTGATGTCCTTGATCGCTTTGTTCGACGATTCTTTGTCGAAAATGATCAGGCGCACTTTTACCCGCAAAGGTACGGCGTAAGTTACACCGCGCAATACGCATTCTTTGACATCAAATGCCGGTTCGCCCAGACGATATCCGACGTACTCCAGCGCAGCATTGCCGGAGTAGCTGATGATCGGGAAAACGGATTTGAAGGCCGCATGCAGGCCCACGTCGCGGAACTGATCTTTAGTCGCTCCCGCTTGCAAGAATTCACGATACGAATCCAGCTGGATGGCCAGGAGGTACGGCACATCCATGACGTCCGGCAACTTGCTAAAGTCCTTGCGGATACGTTTTTTCTCAGTATATGAGTAAGCCATCAGCGTTCCCCAGCTTGGTCACCTGCTTGTTTGGCCCCTCCCGACGGGAGCAGCCAGAAAATCGTGCAAACCCCATGGTTTGCGCCACCGCATCGGGTGGTTACAACACGTTATCAGCACCGACCCAGTCGGCTGCCAATAACGGAAAAAGGCCGGTGGCAAGAGCCACCAGCCATCAGCCTGTCGCTTAACGCTCGGGCTGGAGGAGCAAAGTCGATGCTTACTTCAGCTCGACTTTAGCGCCTGCTTCTTCCAGAGCTGCTTTGGCTTTGTCAGCTGCGTCTTTGGCAACAGCTTCCAGAACCATGGCAGGAGCGCCGTCAACTACAGCCTTGGCTTCTTTCAGGCCCAGACCGGTCAGTTCACGTACTGCCTTGATCACGTTAACTTTCTTCTCGCCAGCTTCGGTCAGCATGACGTTGAATTCAGTTTGCTCTTCAACAACGGCAGCAGCAGCAGCTGGACCAGCCGATGCAGCAGCAGCAGTAACGCCGAATTTTTCTTCGAAAGCTTTGATCAGCTCAACAACTTCCATTACGGACATGTTGCCAACTGCTTCAAGGATATCGTTCTGAGAGATAGACATGAATCTAATTCCTGATATTGGGGACGGCCTACGCGACCATCGAAAAAAACAAAAAACGCGAGAAGTTGACGAGCCTTAGGCTGCAGCAGCTTCTTTCTGGTCGCGAATTGCCGCCAGAGTACGAGCCAATTTGCTGGTAGCGCCTTGAATCACGCTCATCAGCTGAGAAATTGCTTCGTCACGGGTCGGCAGAGTTGCCAGTACGTCGATTTGGTTAGCTGCGAGGAACTTGCCCTCGAACGCAGCTGCCTTGATCTCGAACTTGTCCTGACCCTTTGCGAACTCTTTGAAGATCCGGGCAGCAGCGCCTGGATGTTCCTTGGAGAATGCAATCAGGGTAGGGCCGGTGAACACGTCGTTGAGGACACTGAATTCAGTGTCAGCAACAGCGCGCTTGAGCAGGGTGTTACGTACAACACGTACGTAAACGCCAGCTTCACGAGCCTCTTTACGGAGTCCGGTCATCGCGCCTACTGTTACGCCACGGGCATCAGCCACGACAGCGGACAGAGCGACTTTGGCAGCCTCGTTGACTTCAGCGACGATGGCCTTCTTGTCTTCGAGTTTAATTGCCACGGGTTTAACTCCTGCTTGTTACCGTTTCATCTGGTCGAAACCGGATGTCGTTTTGGTGTCTGATTCGGTAAGGAACCGGGAGCACCATCTGCGTAGGCTTGTGGTTTAAGACTTGCGTCGCCTACGGTCTTGGATAGCCCCCGCCAGGCAGGGACCCCAATTTTTCAATTGGCGCAATCGCTTGCGCCAATCTGTGTCTTACGCGTCGAGCGAGCTTTGGTCGATGACCAGACCTGGGCCCATAGTGGTGCTCAGGGTAACGCGCTTGACGTAGATGCCTTTCGAGGAAGCTGGCTTGATACGCTTCAGATCAGCGATCAGGGCTTCAACGTTTTCCTTCAGCTTGACGGCGTCGAAGCCGATCTTGCCAACGGAAGTGTGAATGATGCCGTTTTTGTCGGTGCGATAACGAACCTGACCAGCCTTGGCGTTTTTAACCGCGGTAGCTACGTCTGGAGTTACGGTGCCGACTTTAGGGTTAGGCATCAGGCCACGTGGACCGAGGATCTGACCCAACTGACCTACAACGCGCATGGCATCCGGGGATGCGATCACTACGTCATAGTTCAGGTCGCCGCCTTTCATTTCAGCAGCCAGGTCGTCCATACCCACACGGTCAGCGCCGGCAGCCAGAGCGGCCTCAGCAGCTGGACCCTGGGTGAACACAGCAACGCGAACGGTCTTGCCAGTGCCGTGTGGCAGCACAGTAGCGCTACGAACAACCTGGTCGGATTTACGCGGGTCTACACCCAAGTTTACAGCAACGTCGAACGACTCGCTGAACTTGACAGTCGACAGCTCGGCCAGCAGAGCAGCGGCGTCTACAATGTTGTAGGCCTTGCCTGCTTCGATTTTGCCGGCGATAGCCTTTTGACGCTTGGTCAGCTTAGCCATTACACACCCTCCACGTTAAGGCCCATGCTACGAGCAGAACCGGCGATGGTACGCACGGCTGCTTCCATATCAGCTGCAGTCAGATCCGCGTTTTTGGTTTTCGCGATTTCTTCCAGCTGAGCACGAGTTACAGTGCCAACCTTAACGGTGTTCGGACGAGCGGAACCGCTGGTCAGACCGGCCGCCTTCTTCAGCAGAACCGAAGCAGGGGTGGATTTGGTTTCGAAAGTGAAGCTACGGTCGCTGTAGACAGTGATGATCACTGGAGTCGGCAGACCTGGCTCAAGACCCTGAGTACGGGCGTTGAAAGCCTTGCAGAATTCCATGATGTTCACGCCGTGCTGACCCAGAGCAGGACCAACAGGTGGGCTTGGGTTAGCCTGAGCGGCCTTCACTTGCAGCTTGATGTAAGCGGTAATCTTCTTGGCCATGAGGCACTCCAATTACGGGTTCAAACGCCTCGAAAGGCTCCCCGGTTACTTGCGCGTTTATCCCAGTGACGACAAAACCCCACAGCCTAAGGCTGCGGGGTTGGGAT
>NZ_RCOE01000054.1:0-2407 GCF_004321495.1 Pseudomonas sp. Sample_10 | reverse complement strand
ACTCGGTAAATCGCTGCGAGCCCGCCGGGTCGTCGTGACGGATCAGTTGGCCGCATTGGTTATGCGCGGCGAATGCCGGGTCACTCCCAGCATAAGCAAAACGCTCAGTACACAGAGGCTCGCCATTAACCGCCTGCTCGAACAACGCCAACGGTCGCAACTGATTGTCGTACTCGCTCCAGCGCCGACTGCCGCGCCCATCCCAGCCCTGCACCGACTGATCCGCTTCACCCAACAGACTGACACGCCACCCGGCATCGACACTGGTCGTGCTCAGCGATTTGCCGGACAGGGCGTAAATCGTGACCAGATTGGCAGGCGCCGAAGCGTTCCTCTGCAATCGCGGATCCCACTGCGCAATCACTCGTCCGCCACCGTCATAGGCCATGCGGTTGATACGCGCGTCGGCCGCCTCACCGATTGCACTGCGACAATAACCCACCGAGCGTACTGCCAATCCACGAGGATCTACGGCCGTCAGGGTCGGGGTATCGCTGTGAAACGTGAATGCTTGAACCGGCATGGCCTAGCGTCCTTCTGGATTTCATGACAGCTAATGTTGAAAAACTGCGTTTGGCTATTGTCAAAAATTACAGTGCCGTGCTTTTTTATGGATTTCATCCCCTAGAACCTAGCAGCGCAACTGCTGTCGACCTCAATCTGATTGATGCTACGTACTCTTCATAGGCACAAATTGTATTTTTTCTTTCAAGGTAGTTGATATGTCTATACGTTTCAACGCCGTAGTAATTCTATTTAAAACATTCCCCGGCATCACATCCTCCGACAAAGCATCATCTATTTCGTCCTTACTTAATAATCGATCTAATTTCAAGCGTACAATTTCCTTAATACGCACCAACTCCCCTGGCTCACTGGCGCCCTTCAAAAAACCCTCTTCGTAATCAGTTGACAGTCCCTTTAACACTTCCCCCAGATCGCCATCAAATGCATTTTTAAATCCCAACGCATCATAATAATCGACATTTGCCGTTGCACCCACGAGGGAAATATGAGTTCTGAACTCTGAATCACCAAATAACTCACTTTTAGTGAATTCCTTACGAACAACTACATCTGCATCTAGATACAACCCACCATACTGGTAAGTCGCTAATAATTCGGCCAAATCAGAAAGAGACTTTTCCTTGCCTTTATTGCTAGCACCTTCAACTTCTGAAAATATTTTTTCTATATTAGAAAAAGAATCACCCCCCTCTTTTGGCTTTACACCTTTAAGCTCACCCACGTCCTTTATCTCAAACTTGGAAAAACCATCCGATATACGCGGAAAGGATTTTCTTGCCCTATCATCAAACCAAAGATACACCCTATTCCCAGGGCTAACCTCTATCGTATTAATTATATTTGAAGATACATCCTCAGGAATTTCTCCATGGTAAAACATGTGAATGATTAGTTGATCATCTTGATCAGATTCTAGTCCATCGGGATCACTCAGCGTTACGGGATTATTCCTGACCATACAGTACAGGTTCAGCCCATCTACTCCACCCGCCGGATCCGGATTCAACCACCGCTGCCACCCCGCCACGTAATACCTGAACCCATAATAATAAAGCCCCGTCGCATCGCGTTCTTTCCCCGAATAACGCACGGTTTTATAACTGACCTGCACTGCCTCGCTATCTGCCCACGCGGTGCCGCCGAACGGGTAGTAGCGTTCCTGGCTGATGATCTGGGCGGCCTGATCCAGTTCCACCGTGGATGAACCCAAATGATCGCTCAGGCTGTAGCGTTGCTGGTCGTTGGCGATGTCCGCCGGGCGACCCGCTTCCCAGTGCAACACCCGTACACTGCTGCGCCCTGCCTGCACGCTAATCACCTGCAACTTTTCACCGGTGCAGCTGTGGTTGCGCAATTCCAGACTCGGTAGATAACGGACCTCTGCGGTCAAGGTTTGGGTGTTGGACTGCGTCGAACGGACTTTACGTACGCGCATGCCATCGGCGCCGTAGAGGTAAGACTCAAGATCATCGAGGCCGGCATCGCGTTCGACCGGTCGAACCTCGCACAACTGGTTGCGCAGGTCCCAGCTCAAGGCTTGCCCCGGTTGCAGGTTGAGCAGGTTGCCATTGGCGTCGAAGCCGTTGCGAAAGTCTTCCTCGCTCGGTTCCACGCCGTTGTGCACCGGCAAACAGCGGTTGCTGTGCGCCGCCGCGACCAGGCGATGGCCGGGATTTTGCGGGCCGACATGCTTGAGCTCCAGCAGGTTGTTGCCGGCGTCGTAGCGATAGGTCTGGCGGTAATTGCCCATCGCTGCGGGGTCAGCGCTGGCGGATGAAGACGGGCCTTGGTTGGCGCTGCCCGCTTCCCAACCGCTGGCTTCGATCAACTGGTAGAGGCTGTCGTAAACGTAGCGATTGACCGGTTCGATCCGCTGGTT
>NZ_RCOE01000173.1:0-14518 GCF_004321495.1 Pseudomonas sp. Sample_10 | reverse complement strand
CAGGAGTGCCTGGACGTCGGTTACACCGTGGCCCACTCGCCGCTGATCAAGACCGCGCTGTTCGCTTCCGACCCGAACTGGGGCCGAATTCTGGCTGCCGTCGGCCGCGCCGGCGTACCGAATCTGGACGTGAGCAAGATCGACGTGTTCCTCGGTGACGTTTGCATCGCCAGCCGTGGCGCGCGCGCCGCGACCTACACTGAAGCCCAGGGCGCGGCAGTCATGCAGCAGGAAGAAATCACCATCCGTATCGAATTGGGCCGCGGCGATTGCAGCGAAACCATCTGGACCACCGACCTGTCCCACGAGTACGTGAAGATCAACGCCGAGTATCGTACTTAAGAGCGGGTCGCCCCTAATCGCGGGCAAGCCCGCGATTAGGGGCGACCAGATGCTAGAGATTTGGCCTGTCCCCTTCATCAAAGGTCCCGAACATGAGCCTTCACCTGATCATCGGCGACAAACTGCTTTCCTCCTGGTCCCTGCGCGGCGCCCTGGCGCTTGATCTGACCGGCGCTTCCTACACCGAAGAACTGATCAAACTGAACCAGCCCGACACCCGCGAGCGTGTGCTCAAGCATTCGCCGACCGGCAAAGTCCCGCTGCTGAAAACCGAGCACGGCACCATCGCCGACTCCCTGGCGATTGCTGAATACCTGGCCGAACAATTCCCTGAAGCCAAGCTGTGGCCAACAGACACCGCGGCCCGTGCCCAGGCGCGTGCGGCGTGTGCGCAAATGCACAGCGGCTTCTTCGCCATGCGTGGCAACATGCCGTTCGACCTCAGTCATGACGCGCCGCTGTCGCCGCTCCCGGCGGACGTGCAGGCGGATATCGAGCGCATGGCGGCGTTGTGGGCCGAGTGCCGTGCTGCCGCGACCGAAACCGGTCCTTACCTGTTTGGTCGCATTACCTTGGCCGATGCGTTCTTTGCGCCGATCGCCGTACGACTGCGCACCTATCGGGTGAAACTGTCCGCGGTGGACGAAGCCTATGTTGAAACCCTCTACCAATGGCCAGCATTCAAGGCCTGGCAGAAGGCCGGACTGGAGGAAATCGAGCGGTGAAACGAGTTCATGTAGCCGCTGCCGTTATCCGTGATAACAGCGGCAAGATCCTGATTGCCCGCCGTGCCGATACCCAGCACCAGGGCGGATTGTGGGAGTTTCCCGGTGGCAAGGTCGAGGCCGACGAATCGGTGGAAACCGCGCTGGCCCGCGAACTTCATGAGGAACTGGGCATTGTCGTCAGTGCAGCGCGCCCGTTGATCAAGGTTCGCCACGATTATCCGGACAAGCAGGTATTGCTCGACGTCTGGGAGGTTTCGGCGTTCAGCGGTGAGCCACACGGTGCTGAGGGTCAGCCATTGGCCTGGGTCAGTGCTCGTGAGTTGTCGAGTTACGAGTTTCCCGAAGCCAACCGGCCGATAGTCGCGGCTGCCCGGTTGCCCGAGCAGTACCTGATCACCCCGGAAGATCTGGAAACCCCGGCCTTGCTGCGCGGAATTCAGAAAGCCATTGCCGGCGGCATCAAGCTGATCCAGTTGCGCGCACCGAACGGTTACGATCCGAAGTATCGCGACCTGGCCGTTGATGCGGTAGGGCTGTGTGCCGGCAAGGCGCAGTTGATGATCAAGGGGCCGTTCGAGTGGCTGGGCGATTTTCCTGCCGCCGGTTGGCACATCACTTCGGCGCAGCTGCGCAAGTATGCGGCTGCCGGCCGGCCATTGCCGGCTTCGCGCTGGCTGGCCGCGTCCTGCCATAACGCCGAAGAACTGGCGTTGGCCGAAGCAATGGGCGTGGACTTCGTGACCTTGTCGCCGGTGCAGCCGACGCTGACGCATCCGGGGGCTGAGCCGCTGGGTTGGGAGCAGGCTTCGACCTTGATCGAAGGCTTCAGCAAACCGGTGTTTTTGCTCGGTGGTGTCGGGCCTGCGCAGGTTCAGCAAGCCTGGGCGGCGGGTGCGCAGGGTGTTGCTGGGATTCGGGCTTTCTGGCCTGATTCTTCGGTGTAGTTGGTGGACCCTTCGCGGGCAAGCCTCGCTCCTACAGGTTCACGCGAAATCCTGTAGGAGCAAGGCTTGCCCGCGATGGCGGCCGGCAGGCGCCGCTTAATCCCCAGGCTTCGCCGCCGGTTGCCAAAGAATCTCCGCAACGCCTTGCCTCTTGGCAATCAACCTGGCCACCACAAACAGCAAATCCGACAACCGATTGATGTACGCCAGGCCAACCCCGGCCAACGGCTCAATCGCATTCAACTGCTGACAACGCCGCTCGGCACTGCGTGCCAGGCTGCGGCATACGTGGGCTTGGGCAATTAACGCCGAACCACCCGGCAGAATGAAGTTCTCCAGCGGTCCCAATTCTTCATTCCATACATCGATCGCCGCTTCAAGGCGTTCGATTTCCGCCACGTTCAATGCCTGGTACGCCGGCATCGCCAACTCGCCGCCAAGGTCGAACAGCCGATGCTGACAGGGCGCCAACACCTCGATCACTTCGCTCAGCCGCGGATACTCTTCACATTCCGCTGCAAGCCCGGCCAGCAAAACGCCGACCTGACTGTTCAACGTGTCGACCTCGCCAATGGCCTCGATCCGTGGATGGTCCTTGGGTACGCGGCGTCCATCGCCCAGGCCGGTTTCGCCTTTGTCGCCAGTGCGGGTGTAAATCTTCGACAAGCGAAAGCCCATGGTTACCTCGTAAGCTGGTTGAATTCCTGGGAGACGAGCGGGGTGCCCGCCAGTGGCAAGCGCAAGGTGAAGCAGGTGCCTTGGCCGAGGGTCGATTGCACTTCCATCTGCCCTTTATGGTTATTGGTGATGATGAAGTACGAAACCGACAACCCGAGACCGGTGCCCTGGCCGATTTCCTTGGTGGTGAAAAACGGTTCGAAGGTCCGTTTGCGCACGCTTTCGCTCATGCCGATGCCATTGTCCTCGACCTGAATCTCCGCCCAGGGCGGATTGAGCCGGGTGCGGAGAATGATCCGCCCCGGCTCGCTATCGTCTTCACGCTGGTGAATGGCCTGGGCGGCGTTTTTCAACAGGTTGAGCAACACTTGCTCCAGTTCGTTGGCGGTGCCGGGTACCGGGCCGAGCGCGGGGTCGAACTGGCGGATGATGGCCTGGCCCTTGAAGTCGAAACCGATGGCCAGGTCGAAGTCGTTACCGGCGATTTCCACCGCCTGATCGATCAGTGCCGGCAGATCGCACGGGGCCATTTGCCGGGTACTGCGGCGGCTGAAACTGAGCATGTGGGTGACAATTTTCGCCGCGCGGGCGCCGGCCTGCTGAATGCCGTCGAGTAGCTGCGGCACTTCCCGGGCTTGCAGGTATTGATTGACCGTCGACAGCTCAACGCCTATGTGTTCGGCCTGCTCCAGGTTTTTTGGCAGTTCGGGGGACAGGCGGCGGCGAATGTTCTGCACGTTGTGCAGGATCGCACCAAGCGGATTATTGATCTCATGGGCCATGCCAGCGGCGAGGCCACCGACGGAGAGCATTTTTTCCGACTGCACCATCATTTCTTCCAGGGACAGGCGTTGGGTGATGTCGTCGATTCGTATCACCACGCCACGCCCGGCACCGCCCATCAGCGGGTAGAAAGTCAGGGCGTAATGGCGCGGCTCATCGTCTTTGATCCAGGTCACGCGTTCGATTTTGGCTACGGTATGTTGCTCGACCGTTTGCTTGAGTTGCGGCAAAAACGGCTTGAGCGGCTCGAAGGCGAGGAAGATCGGCTGGTTCAAGGCTTCATCCAGGCGAGTGCCGGACAGGGCACTGGCTTCCTGATTCCACTGCGTCACGTAAAGCTGTTCGTCGAGCGCGATCAGCGCCGATGGCATGGAGTCGATGATGCTGTTGAGGTAGTTCTGGAAGCCGGTGAGTTTCTTCTCGATCTTGCTGCGCACCTGGACTTCGAGCTCCAGTTTGCGATTGGTGTGGCGGGTTTCCTCGGCCAGGCCCTGAGCCTGGTCATAGGCCGCCTGGGAGTCGTCCCGTGCGCGTTTGAGCTGCTGCTCCCGCGCTTCAATGCGTGACAGCATGGTATTGAACGCTTCGGCGAGGCTGCCGATTTCATCGTGGTTGCCCCGTGAGGCACGCAGGGCGTAGTTCTCTTCCCGGGTCACCTGTCGGGAAAGCTCTTCGAGTTGATGGATTGGCCGGGTGATCAGGCGTTTGATCTGCCTTGCGATGACCAGCCAAAGCAGGACACTGAAAATCAGGATCCCGAGGCTGGCAGTCAGGGTCCCGGTATAAAACGCCATCGGCAGTTCGCTGCTGGCCACCAACAGCAAGTGGCCCGGCGCGGCACCTGGGCGGGGCAGGGTGATGACTTGATTGCTGCGAAATTCGGTGGCCTGCCAGGATTCGATATGCCCGTATTTTTTTGGCAGACTCAGGTGATCGCCATGCTGCAACTGTGCCAGGCGTTCACCCTTGCCGTCATATAGTGCAGCGGCGCGCAAGGGTGAGTAGCTGTTGAGTTCGTCGAGCAGGCGTTGAGCGCTTTGCGGCGAAGTCAGTGCTTCGGAAATCAGGCTCGGATTGGACACCAGGCGTCCGATGGTCTGCAACGCCTGGGGCGCCATGCTTTCCTGGGAAATGTAATACGCGGCGCTGATAAAGGTCAGGTTGGCGACCAGCAAAACAGTGGTCAACAGCACCAACAGGGCGGCCAGGAGTTTCTGGCCGACCGGCAGGTTTTCAAGGCGCTGGCGCAATGGCATCAGGTTTATCGCTGCAAAGGAACAAGTGGCCAGCGTAGCCGCTGCTCAGTCGCTGGGCAATCCAAGGCTGTGCAGACGGGTGATCAGGCGCTGTTGCAGTTGATTGAGGTGTGGCAGATTCAATTGATGTCGAGCCGCGATTTTGCAGGCATGGCCCAGCAGGTAGCTGATTTCGGTCCGACGCCGATGGCTGACATCCTGGTACATCGACGAGTAATTGGCCGCCGTGGCATGAATCACCCGTTCGACTTCCTGTTGCAGGTTTTCAGCTGCTGCCGGTTGACCGCAGCGCTCAAGCAGTTCGGTGAGTTCACCGCAGAGGGTGGCGACTTCACAATGGTGCTCCTGCAAACCACCATTACGGCAATCGTGCAGCACAGTCAGTGGATTGATGGCGCAATTGAGTGCCAGTTTTCGCCACAGCCTGGTGAGTATCTCGGTACTCCATTCATGGGGAATACCGGCGCTGTTCAATTCTTCAAGCCAGGTTGGTGCGACGGGATGACCGGCATCCCCCAGCCAGGTAAACCCGTGTCCGGCGAACACCACGCGCCAGTCGCCATCGCGAAACGCGCCTTCGGTGCTGGAGGCATAAATGCAGCGCGCCTGCGGCACTTGTGCCGCTACGGCGTCCTGGCTGCCGAGGCCGTTCTGCAACAGGATCAATTCGGCGCCGGGAGCCAGGCGTGGCGCCAGTTGCGCTACGGCGTGTTCGGCGTCGTAGGCCTTGCAGGCCACCAGCAATCGATCGATCGGCTCTTTACCATCGGGTGTTTCGGCAGGTATCGGGTAGTGCTGCGCTGCGCCATGCTCGACCAGCGTCAGTCCACCCGCCGTTTCATAGGCCCGCAAACGCCGGGCGTCGCGCAGGATCAGCCGCACCGGCAACCCGGCCCGTGCCAGGCGAGTGGCCCATAAAGTACCGAGACTGCCGGCGCCGAGTACATGCCAGGTAGTGGACATCAGCTTTTTGCTCTGTTTGACGCGCGCATGGACGGCTCGCAGTGAATGATCGGAAAGACCCGTTATAATCAGCGCGGATTTTTACCGCAAGCCAGGTGTGCTCCTTCTTGATCGAGCGCCCCCTATTTAATGGAGAGATTACATGCCGTCGTTCGACGTGGTATCCGAACTGGACAAACACGAAGTCACCAACGCGGTCGAGAACGCCGTCAAGGAACTCGATCGTCGCTACGACCTGAAAGGCAAGGGCAGCTTCGAGTTCAAGGAAAAGGACCTGACCGTCAATCTGACCGCTGAAGCCGATTTCCAGCTCGAAGCGATGATTGAGATCCTCAAGCTGGCGCTGGTCAAGCGCAAGATCGACGTGCAGTGCCTTGAGGTCAAGGATGCATTTGCTTCGGGCAAGTTGATGAAGCAGGAAGCCGTCCTCAAGGAAGGCATCGACAAAGAGCTGGCGAAGAAAATCGTCGCTCACGTCAAAGACGCCAAATTGAAAGTGCAGGCCGCCATTCAGGGCGAGCAAGTGCGCATCACCGGCAAGAAACGTGACGATCTGCAGGAAGCCATCGCCGTACTGCGCGCCAAGGAATTCGGCATGCCGCTGCAGTTCAACAACTTCCGCGACTGATCCGCACGCGGGAACCTCTCGGCGTTTTCGGCGTCCGAGGCCCAAGCAACGGCAGAAACGATTGATCCACACCGGGTCGGTCTTTCTGCCGCTATTTTTTCGCGTGCCGGATAGCCGCATGTCAGGAGAACGTACATGGATTTGAATGCTGAAGTGGATAACCTGGTCAAGGCATCCCA
Organism: Pseudomonas sp. Sample_10; assembly: GCF_004321495.1. Lineage (NCBI taxonomy): Bacteria > Pseudomonadati > Pseudomonadota > Gammaproteobacteria > Pseudomonadales > Pseudomonadaceae > Pseudomonas > Pseudomonas sp. Sample_10. The sequence goes on along the minus strand of NZ_RCOE01000173.1, from coordinate 8,017 downwards.
AGCCTGGATCCCGATGATCATGGAATACGGCAGCCGCGTGCTGTTGGCGGTGATCACGCTGGCCATCGGTTGGTGGCTGATCAACAAGGTGACGCAGAAGCTCGGCGGCCTGATTGCATTGCGCAATGCCGACCTGGCGCTGCAAGGCTTCATCAGCAGCCTGGCCAACATCATTCTGAAAATTCTGCTGATCGTTAGCGTGGCGTCGATGATCGGTGTGGAAACCACCTCGTTCGTGGCTGCCATCGGTGCGGCGGGCCTGGCCATCGGTCTGGCCTTGCAGGGTAGCCTGGCGAACTTCGCGGGTGGCGTGTTGATTCTGTTGTTCCGTCCATTCCGTATTGGCGACTGGATCGAAGCACAAGGTGTGGCCGGTACGGTTGATAGCATCCAGATTTTCCACACGGTGCTGCGCACGGGTGATAACAAAACCATCATCGTGCCAAACGGTAACCTGTCGAACGGCATCATCACCAATACCAACCGCCAGCCAACCCGCAAAGTGGTGTTTGATGTGGGGGTTGATTACGAGGCGGACCTGCAGAAAGCCCGTGAAGTGTTACTGGATCTGGCAAAAGACCCGCGCGTATTGACTGATCCGAAGCCTGAGGCCGTTATTTCGACACTGGGTGACAGTGCGATCACTGTTTCCCTGCGTGTATGGGTTAAAACTGCGGATTACTGGGATGTGATGTTCATGTTCAACGAACAATCCCGTGATCGTTTGAAAAAGGCCGGTATCGACATTCCGTTTCCACAGCGGGTTGTTCGTGTGGTTCAGGAAGCAGCAGTACAGTAAGCCTGGTTTCATTAGTTGTTACATGAGCCCGAGGGATTGATAGTCTCTCGGGCTTTTTTGTGACTTTTGATCGGTTCATTGAAAAAAGTACTAATGTTATTCGCGGAAGTTGTTTGCTGGCGTGATCAGTGTATGGCAGGCATAAAAAAACGCCCACCTGAAAAGGTGAGCGTTTTTTGATCTACAGTACTTCCGGTTTTACACCCTGATTACAGGATGCTCAGCGGGTACTCAACGATCAGACGTACGTCGTTGTTGTCTGCGGTGTAATCGGTGTTGTACGCGCCGTTTGCACGGTAGATTGCGCTACGCAGGCGGAAGGACAGGTCTTTGGCTGGACCTTCTTGCAAAACGTATTTGGTCTCGAAGTTGAACTCGTGTTCCTTACCTTCGGTGCCCTCGGATGTTTCGATGTTGTCACCGTATACGTAACGGGCCATGAAGCTCAAGCCTGGAACGCCGTATTCGGTCATGTTCAGGTCGTAGCGACCCTGCCAGGATTTTTCTTCGACGCCGATGAAGTCGGAGATCTGGATGGAGTTGGATACGAAGATCGTGCTGTTACCGTCTACGCCATACAGGTAGTTGGTATCACCGGAGGAGCGCTGGAATGCCAGGGTGAATTTGTGCGCGCCCAGGGCGTAAGCTGCTGCAAGGCTCCACAGTTTGTTGTCCAGCTCGCCGTACAGCGCCTGGCCCTGATCTTTGGTGCGATAGGCGTTGAAGTCGAAGTTCAGCGACTGATCGTCATTGATCGGGAAGGTGTAGTTGGCGTTGATGTATTGCTTCTTGAAGTAGTCATCAACGTCGGAAGCAGCGATGCCGGCAACGAAGTTATCGGTGAACTGGTAGGTCGCGCCAGCGATGTTGGCACTGGTCAGGCCTGGGGTGTGCTTGCCGTTGATGGTGTCTTTGCCCATCCCGGTTTGCGAGCTCAGAGCAGTGAAACGACCGGCGCTGAGTTCCAGGCCTTTGATTTCTTTGCTGGTGAGCAAGGTGCCTTCTGCGACTTCTGGCAGCAAACGGCTGTCGTCGGTAGCGAAGACTGGGCTGGCAACGAATTGACGGCCGTATTTCAGTGTGGTGTCGGAGAGGCGGAACTTAACGGCTGCGCCGCTTTTGCCCTGGCTTTTTTCTGGGTTGCCGTCGCTGTCGGTAGCGAACAGGCCGTTACCGGCACGACCCGAGCCGCCGTCGAGTTTGGCAGTACCCATTATCATCGCATCGAGGCCGACGCCGATAGTGCCTTGGGTGTAGCCCGATTCGTAGCTCAGCAGCTGGCTGATACCGGTATCCTGGCGGTAGCCACTTTTGAAACCACCATCTTCTTCGCGAATGTTACCGGCACCATTGCGGAAGTCGCGGTTCATGTACTCAAGACGGGTTTTGAGTTTAAGGCTTTGGTCTTCCAGAAAACCTTTGGACTCGTCCTGCGAGGACGCCACTGCGAACTGCGAGGTACCAGCTGCAACAGCCAGTGCGATCATGCTCCACTTCATCACGCGCATCGTGATTTGCTCCTTTGGTTTTTAGAAGAGTACTGCCGCTCCACCTGTTTTATTATCTGGGCGGCTCTTTCTTTTTGTGTCGGCGCAAACTTATATCACGCCGACAATGTTGGCGATACTTGCGCATCTAACCTTTCAGCTTCTTTACGACCCTGTCGCTAACAGCTTGCTAGATGTCGCAAATTTACAGCCCCGATGCAACCGGAGACACAACTTTAACGCTGTTTTGTTGGGGTTGAGCATCGGTAAAAAGAGTCCCTGGTGAAACGTTTGAATCTCCATCGGGCTACCCTGCCGCTGTTTTATTTAGTCTCAAGGTTCCCGCTTCCAGCTGAGCCTTATAGACGATGTGGGTGTGAATGCAACAAGCGTGCACAAATCAGAATTCCATGGATATTTTTTTCTGCATTGCTGGCCGATGCCGTAAAACCTCATGAATCCGGGGGTCTCATCCTGCTGTAGGTGAGGCTTGACGCCATCCATCGCATGGTGTTGACCATACTGTTACCGCCGCGTGACAACCAAAAATGTTACCGGTTCACCCCGCCGTTGAGTAATTGGCGGATATGCGAAGTAGTCAGCGTAGACACACTGTGCGGTTTTGGTGCAAAAATTTTTATTTGCTGTACTGAATCCATACAGCATCGCGGCCTGTCACCCAGGAGCTGATGAGGCTTTTCGGTCATTTCAGCGCATTTTGCGGGGCTGCCGGTTCGGTACTGGTGCGTTTCGCCAGCAAGTGTTTCATCTCGGAGCGTAGGAGCGTCCATATCAGGACCTCGAGAGTTTGCATCAGGGTTCGTCGTGAAGCCTGCGACGTTCGCAGGTATGCTGCCGTCCAGTCGCTTGGTGCAACATCTCTCGGGATGGGCGCTAAGCTGAAATTGATGACCTGACGGGAGTGCGCGCTGTGTTCGCTTTAGATCCAATACTTCAACAGGACACGCTACCGATCGGTGATTTCCCGCTTTGCCGGCTGCTGCTGTCCAACGATTCGAACTATCCCTGGTTCATCCTGGTGCCTCGCCGCGACGATATCAGCGAGATATTTCAGTTGGATGTCGCCGATCAGCAGCAGCTGTGGCAGGAAACGACTGCGCTGGCCGAGTTGCTCAAGGATTCATTCGACGCCGATAAACTCAACGTCGCGGCGTTGGGCAATGTCGTCAGTCAGTTGCATATGCATGTGATCGTGCGCAAGCGGGATGACGCCGCCTGGCCCGCGCCGATCTGGGGTAAACATCCGGCCAGGCCTTACAATGCAGAGCAGGTCGAGGCCATTCGTGAGCGTCTGCGTCTGGTGCTGACCGACGATTTCACCTTCGTGGAGGGTTGAATCATGAGCCTGGAAAATCGTGTTACCGATCTGGAGAGTCAATTGGCGTTTCAGGATGACACCATCCAGTCGTTGAACGACGTGCTGGCAGCGCAGCAGCGCGCAGTCGAGCGCCTGCAGTTGCAGATGGCCGCATTGCTCAAGCGCCAGGAAGAAATGGCCGGTCAGTTCGAGTCTTTCGAGGAAGAGGCGCCGCCGCCGCATTACTGAGTGGCAGGCAATAAAAAACCGCGAGCAGCCAGGCTGTTCGCGGTTTTTTTACGCCTTGTATCAGCGGCGAGGCAGAGCGGCGATCACATCTTCGGCTTGCAGGCCCTTGTCACGATTCATGACAGAGAACTCCACGCGCTGGCCTTCGACCAGGACGCGATGGCCTTCACCGCGAATGGCCCGGAAGTGCACGAAAATATCGTCACCGGAGTCGCGGGAGATAAAGCCGAAGCCTTTGGAGGTGTTGAACCACTTGACGGTTCCGGTATCGCGGTTGCTCATGTCGTAGCTTGGCGAAGCGGCAGCCGGTGACGATTTGTAGAAGCTGATGGCCAGGTGCAGAAAAACCGCAACCAGAGCGGCGACCAGGCTGAACAGAACGGCAGGTTGACCGGCGATGACAGGCATCGGCGCGATCAGCGTCAGGGTTTGCAGAACGACAGCCAGTACCAGCAGGGCGCTGACCAGGTTTTGCAGTTGATGACGCGGGCCTTTGTTCCAGTAGGGGATGACAGGCGCGAGGGTGAGGTTAAGCAGGCCGAAAAAGGCCAGGTACAGAGCATCGGGTTGTTGCAGGTAAGGTACGGCTTCGGATCGCAGGCTAGGGATGAAGGACAGCAGCAAGGCCGCTGCACCTATTAGCAGGTGGACGATTTTCAACATTTTGATTGACTCACGTTAAGACGGCTCACAAGGAAGAGCTGACGAGGCACGGTTCGCTTCAGAACAATAGGAGGCGTTGGACACGTACCCGATATCAGCCTATGCGCGGCACCCGGAAAAATAGGCACCCACGACACGATGTCTATTTAACAGCAAAGCCGCAGGCTACTCAAATCAGGGCGTCCAGCGGTGTGTCGGGGACGATTTGTCGCGGGACCCCGGGCAATCCAGGGCTGCGATGCGACGACAGGCTTGCTAGAGTGGTCCTGCACCTGTTGGATGAAGTTCATCACCTTTAGGGGAAAAACATGGCAATCGATATCGGTATCAGTGAAGAGGATCGCAAGTCCATCGTCGAGGGGCTCTCGCGCCTGTTGTCGGACACCTACGTACTTTATTTGAAAACCCATAACTTCCACTGGAACGTCACCGGGCCGATGTTCCGGACCCTGCACCTGATGTTCGAGGAGCAATACAACGAATTGGCCCTGGCGGTCGATTCGATTGCCGAGCGGATCCGTGCACTCGGATTTCCGGCACCCGGTGCCTACGCCGTTTATGCGCGGCTGTCTTCCATCAAAGAGGAGGAGGGCGTGCCTGCTGCCGAAGACATGATCAGGCAGTTGGTCGAAGGCCAGGAAGCTGTAACACGCACCGCTCGCGGCATCTTCCCGTTGCTGGACAAGGTCAGCGACGAGCCGACAGCCGATCTTCTGACCCAGCGTATGCAGGTTCACGAGAAAACCGCGTGGATGTTGCGCGCACTGCTGGACCAGTAACATCCGGGCGCGCGAACGGCACGGGGTGAGTGCTGTTCGCGCGTTTGTCTCCCTCGAAAGTGCGTGATGCTTGAATGAGTCTTCGCTACCAATTGTAGGAAAAGCTCCGGAGTAGGACGCGCTCCATGATCTCCCCTCAACTGTTGGCTTCTCCTACGCGGATGGGCAAAAAGTCATCTGGATATAACGTTGTCCTCGCGGTTTTATAAGCACACAGATTGCGCTTATGGAAACCAGATATGGCAAAGGAGTGTCAGCGTTATGGTTTATGGAGAGAGGCGAAACGAAGGGTGGAGCGGTCCGGTTAAAGACTCAAGGATTGATCCGTTTGTCAGTGAATTCGATATGGGGCTGGTTCAGCCGTTGTCCCGATCGGTGCGTTTGAATGGTTTTGCAACGTGTATGCGGCTGGAGCAGGTTTACTGGGATATCTTGGCCCAGATGGCCAAAGCCAACTGCTGTTCAGTCAGTGCACTGTTGTCCCACCTTGATCGCGAGGTGCACTTGCGTCATGGCGGGGTGAAGAACTTCAGCGGGTTGGTGCGGGTGGTCTGTGTCGTGCACAGTCTCAAGGGCGGGAATTGCAGGGGCATGGCTTGACCGGTGGCGCTGAAAGGATTGCGTGTCGATCTGTGCAGTCTTACGGCTGCACAGGCTTCATTTAATGGATATAATCCCGCTCTTTGCCGCAAAACCCAGCGTGTGCGGTAGCAATCTGATCGCCGAGACAACCCCCATGCCGATGTACGATTACCAATGTGCTTCCTGTGGTCATCAGTTGGAAGCCATTCAAAAGATCAGCGATGCACCGCTGGTCGACTGCCCTGCCTGCCAGGCGCCAGAGCTGAAAAAGATGCTGTCCATGCCGGGTTTCCGCCTCAGCGGCACCGGCTGGTACGAGACTGATTTCAAGACCGGTTCCAAGAAAAATCTGGCCGGCGGCGACAAAGCTGACTAGGTTCAGAGCCTGGCTTGAACGACACGCGCGAGCCCTCGCACCCTATGTATGCGAGGCCTGCAACCGAATTTCGAATTACGAGAAGCGAAACCACTACCATGATGCGCAGCCATTATTGCGGCCAACTGAACGAAAGCCTGGAAGGCCAGGAAATTACCCTTTGCGGATGGGTTCATCGTCGCCGTGACCACGGTGGGGTGATTTTCCTCGATATCCGTGATCGTGACGGTCTGGCCCAGGTGGTGTTCGATCCGGACCGCGCTGAGAGCTTCGCCGCCGCTGATCGCGTGCGCAGCGAATTCGTCGTGAAGATCACCGGTAAGGTCCGCCTGCGTCCGGCCGGTGCCACCAATGCCAACATGGCGTCGGGCATGATCGAAGTCCTGGGCTATGAACTGGAAGTGCTGAACGAATCGGAAACCCCGCCGTTCCCGTTGAACGAGTTCTCCGACGTCGGCGAAGAAACCCGTCTGCGCTACCGCTTCCTCGACCTGCGTCGCCCGGAAATGGCCGAGAAGCTGCGTCTGCGTTCGCGCATGACCACCAGCATCCGTCGCTTCCTTGACGAAAACGGCTTCCTCGACGTCGAGACGCCGATCCTGACCCGCGCTACCCCGGAAGGTGCCCGCGACTACCTGGTGCCAAGCCGTACTCACGCCGGTTCGTTCTTCGCCTTGCCGCAATCGCCACAGCTGTTCAAACAGCTGCTGATGGTGGCCGGCTTCGACCGTTACTACCAGATCGCCAAGTGCTTCCGCGACGAAGACCTGCGTGCCGACCGTCAGCCGGAATTCACCCAGATCGACATCGAGACCAGCTTCCTCGATGAAAAAGACATCATGGGCCTGACCGAAGCCATGATCCGCAACCTGTTCAAGGAAGTGCTGGATCTGGAATTCGGTGATTTCCCGCACATGACCTTCGAAGAAGCCATGCGCCGCTACGGTTCCGACAAGCCAGACCTGCGTAACCCGCTGGAACTGGTTGACGTTGCCGATCAACTCAAAGAAGTCGATTTCAAGGTATTCAGCGGTCCGGCCAACGATCCGAAATGCCGCGTTGCCGCACTGCGCGTTCCGGGCGGGGCGAGCATGCCGCGCAGCAAGATCGACGACTACACCAAGTTCGTCGGCATCTACGGTGCCAAGGGCCTGGCGTACATCAAGGTCAACGAGCGCGCGGCCGGTGTTGACGGTCTGCAATCGCCGATCGTGAAGAACATTCCTGAAGACAAGCTCAACGTGATCCTCGATCGCGTTGGCGCAGTCGATGGCGACATCGTGTTCTTCGGTGCCGACAAGGCCAAGATCGTCAGCGAAGCCCTGGGCGCGCTGCGGATCAAGGTAGGTAACGATCTGAACCTGCTGACCTGCGAGTGGGCGCCGATGTGGGTCGTCGACTTCCCGATGTTCGAAGAGAACGACGACGGCAGCTTCACCGCTTTGCACCACCCGTTCACCGCACCGAAGTGCACCCCGGCAGAGCTGGAAGCCAACCCGGCTGGTGCGCTGTCCCGAGCCTACGACATGGTGTTGAACGGTACCGAGCTGGGTGGCGGTTCGATCCGTATCCACCGCAAGGAAATGCAGCAATCGGTATTCCGCCTGCTGGGCATCAATGAAGCGGAACAGGAAGAGAAGTTCGGCTTCCTGCTCGACGCCCTCAAGTACGGCGCGCCGCCGCACGGTGGCCTGGCCTTCGGTCTGGATCGTCTGGTGATGCTGATGACCGGCGCCCAGTCGATCCGTGAAGTGATCGCCTTCC
>NZ_RCOE01000282.1:0-2425 GCF_004321495.1 Pseudomonas sp. Sample_10 | reverse complement strand
GCCGCTGGCGAAGGCCTGGCCTTCCTGGCTGAAAACGCCAAGCGTGACGGCATCACCACCCTGGCTTCCGGCCTGCAGTTCGAAGTACTGACTGCCGGTGAAGGCGCCAAGCCATCCCGTGAAGACACCGTGCGTACTCACTACCACGGTACCCTGATCGACGGCACTGTGTTCGACAGCTCCTACGAGCGTGGCCAGCCTGCAGAATTCCCGGTTGGCGGCGTGATCGCTGGCTGGACCGAAGCCCTGCAACTGATGAATGCCGGCAGCAAATGGCGCCTGTACGTGCCGAGTGAACTGGCTTACGGCGCTCAAGGCGTTGGCAGCATTCCGCCGCACAGCGTTCTGGTGTTCGACGTCGAACTGCTCGACGTTCTGTAAGACTGCCCTGCCTGTAGGAGCCGGCTTGCTGGCGAATTGGATCTACCCGGTTTGAAGTCTGGACCGAGGTGACTGCATCGCCAGCAAGCCGGCTCCTACAGGTTTTGCGTTTTTCATAGTTCCAACTTGTGCTGCAGATCATGCGAAGGGCGCAACGCCCGCGCATAGCAGAACAGAAACAGGTTGCGCACCACTTCCTTGAGCACCACAGGCTCGATTGAGCTCAAGCCGTTGAGGTCCAGGTCACCCTGATCCTGAAGTTCGTTCAACGCTTCCTCTTCCAGTACGGCACAGACTTCCCCGGTTTCCCGATGAAGGATCCTGAGGTAAGGGTGCGGGCGATCCAGCCAGGCATCGATCAAATAAGTCATGGGTTCTCATCTCCATTGATGGTTTTCAATGAGAATAATTCCTATTCAATAAATAGCAAGGATCGATTAGAGGTTTGCGCTTTTTTCCGGGTAAAGATTGCGTAAGGTCAAAATGACTGGCCTTTGGCTATTGCGTGAAATTGCTGGGCGGGACGGGAGAGGGCGAAGCACCATCCCACGCTTGGCGCGGGATGGAATACAGCAATATCAGACTTTTCTGACGAACTCGGATTTGAGTTTCATCGGGCCGATGCCGTCGATCTTGCAGTCGATGTCGTGATCGCCATCGCACAGGCGGATGTTCTTGACCTTGGTGCCGACCTTGACCACCAGGGACGTGCCCTTGACCTTGAGGTCCTTGATCACGGTAATGGTGTCGCCGTCCTGCAGGACGTTGCCGACCGAATCCTTTTTCACCGCGTCATCGGATGCCGCTTCGGCTTCGCCGGTGGCGGACCATTCGTGGGCGCACTCAGGGCAGATCAGCTGGGCGCCGTCTTCATAGGTGTATTCGGAATTGCATTTCGGGCAGGGTGGCAACGTGCTCACTAAGGCTCCTTGGATTCAGGATCGCTAAAAAGCGCACATTGTATAGGGTTTTTAGCGGGTGAGGGGCGACACATGAATTGTAGGGGCGAAGCTTGTCCGCGAAGGCGATCTACCAGTCGACATCAATTTGACTGACAAATTGCCTTCGCGGCAAGCCTCGCTCCTACGAAGGGAGTATCAGTGCGTGCGGGCTACCGAAAACTCGCTCAGTTCAACCAGCGCATCGCGATACTCGCTCGGCGGCAGCACTTCGAGGCATTTGATCGCTCGGGCCACATAATCGCGAGCCAGTTGTGCGGTGTATTCCAGCGAGCCCGAGGCTTCCACGGCTACGCGGATGCTCTCCAGGTCTTCGATGCCGCCTTTCTGGATCGCCTTGCGCACCAGGGCGGCCTGTTCCGGCGTGCCTTCGCGCATGGTGTAGATCAGCGGCAGGGTCGGCTTGCCTTCGGCCAGATCGTCACCGACGTTCTTGCCCAGGGTTTCGGCATCGCCTTTATAGTCGAGCAGGTCGTCGACCAGTTGGAAAGCCACGCCCAGGTGATCGCCGAACATGCGCAGTGCTTCGCTCTGCTCGGGCGTTGCGCCGGCCAGGGCGGCGGCGCTGTGGGTCGAGGCTTCGAAGAGCATCGCGGTTTTGCCGCGGATGACTTCCATGTAGGTTTCTTCGGTGGTGCTGGCGTCACGAACCTTCGACAGCTGCAAGACTTCGCCTTCGGCGATGATGCGCGTGGCTTGCGAAAGGATCTTCATCACGGGCATGGAGCCCAGTTCGACCATCATTTCGAATGAGCGCGAATACAGGAAGTCGCCGACCAGTACGCTGGGTGCATTGCCCCACATGGCGTTGGCGGTCGAGCGGCCTCGGCGCATGCCGGACATATCGACCACGTCGTCATGCAGCAAGGTAGCGGTGTGCAGGAATTCGATGGTGGCGGCCAGCAGTCGCAGGTCATCGCCTTCACGTCCCAGGGCCTTGCCAGACAGCAGCACCAATAAAGGACGCAGGCGCTTGCCGCCGGCCGAGGTAATGTAATCGCCGATTTTCGATACCAGCGGCACTCGGGAAGTCAGCTGCTTCTTGATGATGCCGTCGACGGCGCTAAAATCGTCCGCCACCGCGC
>NZ_RCOE01000160.1:0-2432 GCF_004321495.1 Pseudomonas sp. Sample_10 | reverse complement strand
TTCTGGTGAAAACCTCGGAAGAAGCCGAGCAGCTCAAACAACGCATCGCCAAGGGCGAGGCCTTTGATGTGTTGGCCAAGAAATATTCCACCTGCCCGTCCGGCAAACGTGGCGGCGACCTGGGTGAAGTGCGGCCGGGGCAGATGGTTGGGGCGATTGATGCGGTGATCTTCAAGAAACCGTTGCGGGTGGTGCATGGGCCGATCAAGAGCAAGTTCGGGTATCACCTGGTGCAGGTGTTTTACCGGGATTGAGCGGCTGGCTTTCTGGCAGCATCGCTGGCAAGCCAGCTCCCAGTGATTTGTGGGTGGCCAGAGATGTCAGCCACACCAAAAAACCTGTGGGAGCTGGCTTGCCAGCGATCCGATGGCGCAGCCATCGGCCATGCCACTGTTATCCTGGAATCAGCGCCCCAGGCACCTGAATCACCTGGCTCGCCAACCGATGCCCCGCCTCGGCAGCCTCCACCGGGCTCCCGCCCCTGAGCCGCGAGGCCAGATACGCCGCACTGAACGAATCCCCTGCCGCCGTGGTATCCACCACCCGCTCGACCTTCTGCGCCGGCACTTCAAATGACTCACCAACACAGCGAATCAGGCACGCTTCGGCACCTCGCTTGAGCACCACTTCCGGCGTGCCGATCTGCTCGTACGCGGCGAACACCGCCTCGCTATTGGCAAAATGGAACAGCGCCTGTTCGTCATCGACGGTCAGCAACGCCAGATCGACATACGGCAAAACGCTGCGGTAGGCCGCCCGCGCATCCTCCAGCGAAGCCCACAGCCGTGGCCGATAGTTGTTGTCGAAGACGATTCGCGCATCACGCTGACGGGCTTCGATCAAGGTTTCCAACAGTTTTCCCCGACCTTGTACGCCAAGGACCGCGAGCGTGATGCCGCTAAAATAAAGCACATCGTAATCCGGCAACGCCGCCAGGATCGGCGCGGCGGCCGGGGTGGTGAAGCAATCGCGCACCGCGGCTTCATTGCGCCAATAGAGGAAACGACGCTCGCCGGCGGCATCGGTCTGAATGCAGTACAAACCCGGCAAACGCCCGGTTAAACGCTGAACCATGTCCAGGCCGATGTTTTCTTCGGCCCAGCTCTGGCACATGGCATCGCTGAAACTGTCGTCGCCCAGCGCGGTGACATAGTCGACGCTACCAGCATTGCCGAGCTCACGGGCCAGGTAGACCGCGGTGTTCAAGGTATCGCCGCCGAAGCTTTGTTGCAGGCTGCCGTCGGCGCGCTGTTGCAGCTCGATCATGCATTCGCCGATCAGGGCGATGCGCGGGGTGTTGGGGCCGAGGGTGTTGATGGTGTTCATTAGGGTGGAGGCTCTCTCAAACGATCGTACCCACGCTCTGCGTGGGAATGCATCCCGTGACGCTCTGCGTCACATTCGCAAGCAGGACGCGGAGCGTCCCTGGCGGCGTTCCCACGCAGAGCGTGGGAACGAGCAGGTGTGGTTAGAAACAGGTTTCCATGGTCTCGATAACGCTCAACTGCTCATCCACCAGACACCCCATGCGCCACTTGTCGAACGTCAGGCACGGGTGCGAAGTGCCGAACGAAATAATGTCACCCACGCGTAGTTCTACCCCCGGCGCCACGGTCATGAACGCGTGCTGGTCCATCACCGCCGTCACCTTGCAGGCACCGACATCGTCGCCCTTGGCCGGCACCACGCCAGCCTTGTAACGCAGCAGCGGCACCGGCAAACCGGCGTCGTAGGCCACATCGCGCTTACCCAGGGCAATCACCGCGAAGCCCGGCTCCGGCAAGGACTGCACGTGCGCCCAGACTTCCAGCGCCGGGCGCAGGCCTTCGTGCAAATCACTGCGACGGTCGAGGACGCAGCATTGCGCTTCTTTGTAGATGCCATGGTCGTGGGCGACATAACTGCCCGGGCGCAAGACGCTCAGGAAACGCCCTGCGGCGTTCTGCGCCTCGAACTCTTCGGCAATCAAGTCATACCAGGCCGAGCCGGACGCGGTGATGATCGGCTTGGCGATGGCAAACGCGCCGCTGTCCTGCAGCTGCACCGCCAGGCGAACCAGCGAGCCGGCAAACGCTCGAATCCCTCTGACCGCGTGATCACCGTGGATCACGCCTTCGTAACCTTCGATCCCGGTCAAGGCCAGTGCCGGTTGCGCAGCGATGGCCTTGGCCAGATCCAGCACTTGCTGCTCGCTGCGGCAACCACAACGTCCACCGACCACACCGTACTCGATCATCACGTTCAACCGAACGCCGCGCGAGGCGAAATAGGCGCCGAGGTCAGCGACGTTGTCCGGGTGGTCGACCATGCAATAGAAGTCGAACGCAGGGTCAGCCAGCAGATCGGCGATCAGCGCCATGTTCGGCGTACCGACCAGTTGGTTGGCCATCAGCACCCGATGCACGCCATGGGCGTAGGCCGCGCGGGTTTGC
>NZ_RCOE01000283.1:0-15026 GCF_004321495.1 Pseudomonas sp. Sample_10 | reverse complement strand
CCGCCGACATTCTGCTTGTAAGGCAGACGCTCTCCCAGCTGAGCTAATCACCCTTCGCTTCGGTGTGGCGCGCATTCTACGGAGCGACCCTACCTCTGGCAAGCACTTTTTTAATTAATTTTCTGATGCCTTCCAAAGGCTTAGAGAAGGGTTGGCCTATGGCACACGGAGGACAATAATGCCCGCCTTTGTATAAAGGAGAGACTCACCCCATGTGGTTCAAAAACCTGCTTATCTATCGCCTGACCCAAGATCTGCCTGTTGATGCCGAGGCGTTGGAAACTGCACTGGCCACCAAACTGGCGCGCCCATGTGCAAGCCAGGAGTTGACCACCTACGGTTTCGTCGCCCCGTTCGGCAAGGGCGAGGATGCGCCGCTGGTACATGTCAGCGGAGATTTCCTGCTGATCAGCGCGCGCAAGGAAGAACGTATTCTGCCTGGCAGCGTCGTGCGGGACGCGGTAAAGGAAAAGGTCGAAGAGATCGAAGCCGAGCAAATGCGCAAGGTCTATAAGAAAGAACGCGACCAGATCAAGGATGAAATCATCCAGGCCTTCTTGCCTCGTGCCTTTATTCGCCGCTCCTCGACCTTCGCTGCCATCGCGCCGAAACAAGGCTTGATCCTCGTCAATTCGGCCAGCCCGAAACGGGCCGAAGACCTGCTGTCGACCCTGCGCGAAGTGATCGGCACCCTGCCAGTGCGCCCGTTGACGGTGAAGATGTCGCCGACCGCGACCATGACCGAATGGGTCACCACGCAGAAAGCCGCCGACGATTTCTTTGTGCTGGACGAGTGCGAGCTACGCGATACCCACGAAGACGGCGGCATTGTGCGCTGCAAGCGTCAGGACCTGACCAGCGAAGAAATCCAGCTGCACCTGAGCACCGGCAAAGTGGTCACTCAGCTGTCGCTGGCCTGGCAGGACAAGCTGTCCTTCGTGCTCGACGACAAGATGGTGGTCAAGCGCCTGAAATTTGAAGACTTGCTGCAAGACCAGGCAGAACAGGACGGCGGCGACGAAGCCCTCGGCCAACTGGATGCCAGCTTCACCCTGATGATGCTGACCTTCGGCGATTTCCTGCCGGCGCTGGTTGAAGCGTTGGGCGGCGAAGAGACTCCGCAGGGGATCTGACTTCTTTCCCAGATAATCGGCACTCAAAAAGATCGCAGCCTTCGGCGGCGCCTACGGAAAACTTTTTCCTGAGGCGACGCTGGTGCAGGCTGCGATCTTTTTTTGCAAGCAGCGTATGCTTAGCTCCCTAACGCCTTTCTCATAATAAGGATCAGGCCATGCGCGCACTGGCTGCATTGAGTCGTTTTGTCGGCAACACTTTCGCTTACTGGGTACTGATTTTCGCTGTTGTGGCATTTCTGCAACCAGCATGGTTCATCAGCCTCAAGGTGGCCATCGTGCCGCTGTTGGGACTGGTGATGTTCGGCATGGGCCTGACCCTCAAACTCGAAGACTTCGCCGAAGTCGCACGCCATCCATGGCGCGTGGCCCTCGGCGTGGTTGCGCATTTCGTGATCATGCCCGGTGTGGCGTGGTTGCTCTGCCAGGCATTCCATCTGCCGCCGGAAATCGCCGTCGGCGTTATCCTGGTCGGCTGCTGCCCTAGCGGCACCTCTTCAAACGTCATGACCTGGCTGGCCCGTGGCGATCTCGCACTGTCGGTGGCCATCGCTGCGGTTACCACCCTGCTCGCCCCGCTGCTGACGCCAGCGCTGATCTGGTTGCTGGCTTCGGCCTGGCTGCCGGTTTCGTTCATGGAGTTGTTCTGGTCGATTCTGCAAGTGGTGCTGCTGCCGATCGTATTAGGCGTGGTTGCCCAGCGCTTGCTCGGGGACAAGGTTCGTCACGCCGTGGACGTGTTGCCGCTGGTCTCGGTGGTGAGCATCGTGATTATCGTCACTGCCGTCGTCGCCGCCAGCCAGGCGAAAATCGCCGAATCCGGCCTGCTGATCATGGCGGTGGTCATGCTGCACAATAGCTTCGGTTACCTGCTGGGTTACTTCACCGGACGCGTATTCAAGCTGCCATTGGCCCAGCGTAAATCCCTGGCACTGGAAGTCGGCATGCAAAATTCCGGGTTGGGTGCCGCGCTGGCCAGTGCACACTTCTCGCCGCTGGCGGCAGTGCCGAGTGCGTTGTTCAGTGTGTGGCACAACATTTCCGGCGCGCTGCTTTCGACGTATTTCCGCCGCATGAGCGAGAAGCAAGACCGGAAAGTCGCGGGTCAGCAAGCCACCGACTGATCCGGCAACTTGATCCCCGGATTAATGCTGGGCACTATATTGCGCACCGGGAGGACGACCTCGCGGCTCGATCGAGTCATCAATCTGGGGACGACCCCGTCAATCGATGAGGTCTTACATGTCCTGGATCATTCTGTTTTTCGCCGGCCTGTTTGAAGTCGGCTGGGCTGTGGGCCTGAAGTACACGGACGGTTTCAGCCGACCACTCCCCAGTGCCCTCACCCTCGCGGCCATGGCGATCAGCCTTGGTTTGCTGGGCCTTGCCATGAAGGAATTGCCGCTGGGTACGGCCTATGCAGTCTGGACTGGCGTAGGCGCCGTCGGTACGGTGATTGCCGGGATCATCCTGTTCGGTGAGTCGATGGCCTTGTTCAGGCTGGCCAGTGTGACGTTGATTATTGCCGGGTTGGTTGGGCTCAAGGTCAGCGCTTAGGCCACTACCGCCATCGCGGGCAAGCCAGCTCTCACAGGATTTACGTTGTGCCACCTATTTGGAGCACACCATCAATTCCTGTGGGAGTAGGCTTGCCCGCGATGGGGCCAGTACAGTCACCAACTACCTGACGGTCCCGCGCAAGTCCCCAACCAAAGCCTGTAGTTTGGCAGGCTCGGCCACCTCAACCGCCACCGCCGGCCCCGCCACCAGTGTCACCCGCGACCACAGCCGACGAAACAATCCCTTGCCCGGATCGCGGCTGAAGAAACTTCCCCACAACCCCTGCAAAGCCAACGGAATCACTGGCACTGGCGTCTCCTCGAGAATCCGCGTCAGTCCACCCTTGAACTCATTGATCTCGCCGTCCGCCGTCAGCTTGCCTTCGGGGAAGATGCACACCAGCTCACCTTCCTTCAGATACCGGGCAATGCGCGTGAAGGCCTGTTCGTAGATCTGGATATCTTCCTGACGTCCGGCAATCGGAATCGTCCCCGCCGTACGGAAGATAAAGTTCAGCACCGGCAGGTTGTAGATTTTGTAGTACATGACAAAGCGAATCGGCCGACGCACTGCACCGCCGATCAACAAGGCATCGACGAACGACACGTGGTTGCACACCAACAGCGCAGCACCTTCATCGGGAATCCGTTCGAGATTGCGGTGCTCCACCCGGTACATGGAATGGCTGAGCAGCCAGATCATGAAGCGCATGGTGAATTCGGGAACAATCTTGAAGATGTAGGCGTTGACGCCAATATTGAGCAGCGACACCACCAGGAACAATTGCGGAATCGACAGCTTGGCCAGGCTCAGCAGGATGATCGAAACGATCGCCGATACCACCATGAACAACGCGTTGAGAATGTTGTTGGCGGCAATCACCCGCGCCCGCTCGTTCTCGGCGGTGCGTGACTGAATCAGCGCGTACAGCGGCACGATGTAGAAACCACCGAAGACGCCGAGGCCGAGGATGTCGAGCAACACCAGCCAGGTGTGGCCAAAGCCGAGAATGTCGATCCAGCCATGGCCCGCAACGCTGTCGGGAATCCCCCCGGAATGCCACCACAGCAGCAAGCCGAACACGGTCAGGCCAAACGAACCGAACGGCACCAGGCCGATTTCGACTTTACGCCCGGAGAGCTTTTCGCAGAGCATCGAACCAACGGCGATACCGACCGAGAACACCGTCAATATCAGCGTTACAACGGTCTCGTCACCGTGCATCCATTCCTTGGCATAGGCGGGGATTTGCGTCAGGTAAATCGCCCCGACGAACCAGAACCACGAGTTGCCGACAATCGAACGCGACACCGCCGGGGTTTGCCCCAGGCCCAGTTTCAACGTGGCCCAGGACTGGCTGAAGATGTTCCAGTTCAGGCGCATTTCCGGGGTCGCCGCTGCAGCCCGCGGGATACCGCGGCTGGCCAGGTAACCGAGCACGGCAATGCCGATGATCGCCGTCGAAACGACCGGGGCGTAATGACTGGAAGACATCATGATCCCGGCGCCGATGGTCCCGGCAAGGATCGCCAGGAACGTGCCCATTTCCACCAGGCCGTTGCCACCGACCAGTTCATCTTCGCGAAGGGCTTGCGGCAGGATCGAATACTTCACCGGCCCGAACAGCGCCGAGTGCGTGCCCATGGCGAACAGCGCCACGAGCATCAGCCACAGGTGATCGAACATGAAACCGATCGCACCCACCGCCATGATGGCGATTTCCCCGAGCTTGATCAGACGGATCAACGCGTCCTTGGCGAATTTTTCCCCGAACTGCCCGGCCAGCGCCGAGAACAGGAAAAACGGCAGGATGAACAACAGCGCACACAGATTGACCCAAATCGAACGATCACCGTCGATAGTGAGTTTGTACAGGATGGCGAGGATCAGCGACTGCTTGAAGATGTTGTCGTTGAACGCCCCCAGGGACTGGGTCACGAAGAACGGCAGGAATCGACGTGTGCGCAGCAAGGTGAACTGTGAGGGGTGACTCATCTTCCATGTTTCCCTGAGGTTGGGTAAAAGTGGCCGGGTTTTCTGATTGGATTGTCGAACCTCGATCCAGGCCACACATTACCTAAACTTCGCAGGTTATTTCTTTAATCCTGCAATGCATGGCGAGACGAACAGCTCCCCTCTCCAGGCGCCCTGTACAGTGCGCGTGCCTACGATCAGCCACATCACCGCCAACAACGCCACCAGAGCACAACCAGACACACTGAAAAACATCAGGTGCAGGGTGCTGGCCAACTTCAGCGTTGCCAAAGAGTAGACCCCCAACGGAAAGGTGAAGCCCCACCAGCCGAGATTGAAAGGAATGCCGGCACGCAGATAACGCAGGGTGATCAGGATCGCTATCAGCATCCACCACAAGCCGAAGCCCCACAACGTGATGCCTGCGACCAGGCCCAGGCCGGCGGCAATCTCGCCGCTACCCGCCATACCGTTGGTGGCGAAAATCGCTGGCGCATCCGCGCCCAGCAGCAACATGCCCAGCGCGCCGGTGCCGATCGGCCCCAATGCCAGCCAACTGGAGGCGGCCATGTTCTCGTGGGGTAACTTGTGCAGGGCCATGCGCAGCAGAAGAATCGTCAGAATGCTGAACGCCACCGGCAAGGAAAACGCCCAGAGCACATAGCTTGTCACCAGCACCACCAGTTGCGAATGAGCGTCGGCCAGGTGCGGCGCCAGCAAACCACCGCTGACGGCGGCCACTTCCGCCGCCACCACCGGCAGCAACCAGACAGCGGTCATTTGGTCGATGCGGTGTTCCTGGCGGGTGAACATCATGTAGGGAATCAGCACCCCACACGCCAGCGACATCGCGACATCCAGCCACCACAACACCTCGGCCAGTGCGATCACGCCTTCGCCCCAACGTGGCAAACCGAACAGCAGAAAGCCGTTGATGATGGTCGCCAGCCCCATGGGAATCGTGCCGAAAAACATCGAAACCGTGGAATGTCCGAAAATCCGGCGAGCCTCGTCGAAAAACAAAACCCAGCGCGCGGCATAAAGGCCCGTGAACAATACAAACAACAGAATATTGAACAGCCAAAGACCTTCGGCGATTGCGTGCAGCGCGGGATTGGCGCCCGGCAATTGTGCCAGCGCCAAAGCCAATACACCGGTGCCCATGGTGGCGGCAAACCAGTTGGGGGTGAACTGGCGAATGACTTCCATTGGATGTTGCAGATGACGAAACGGCTTGATACCGGGTTTGGCGATGTGGGTGCAGGTCATGATGAACTCCTGTCCTCTGGTGAGGTGGAGTTCATCATAGAGCCAGATGGAATATCGATATAACGGGTAATATCTCTAACTGTTATCTATTTTGCAGATGTACACCTCCTACAGGAGATTACGCACGACCTGAAGCATTGCTGATGCTGGCGTTACGTTGGCGCATCAATGAAAACAAAGCGCTCAGCGACAGGACGATCAATGCAACACCATAGCCATCAGTGGTTCTGACCAGACCAAAACCGTGCGTAAGGTTGCCGGCCAGCAACGATGGCAGGCAGAACGCCAGATAGCTGAGCACGTAGTACGCCGACATCAACCCCGCCCGCTCATGGGGCAAGGCCAGCGGCACCAGACTGCGCACGGCCCCCAGAAACCCGGAACCAAAGCCACACCCGGCGATGAGCGTGCCCACGAAAAACAACGTCAGGCTGGAACCGTGTACACCCAGCAGAATCAACACGATACCCATCGGCAGCAGGCTGGCTCCCAATTGCAGCGACCTGGCGGCCGGGCGATTGCGCAAGGCGTAGATCATCAGCGCGCCCGTCAGTGTCAGAGCGGCGACGGTCGCGCCGCCGATCAAGTTTGATGTTGAGCCGGTGGCCGTGCGTACCAGCGAGGGTGCCAGTGAGGCGTAGAAACCACCGAGCGCCCAGGTCGCGGTGTTGAGCGGCAACACCCGCCACATTGTCGGACGCGCCTGGAAGGGCACATGCAGCGTGGGACGTAATGAAACCCAGGCGCCGGGCTGTCGCGAAACGCTTTCCGGCAAGCGCCAGACGTACACCGCCTGCATCGCAAACAAGACCAACAGCAGCCAATAGGTCAAGTGCAGCGGTGCCGGCGCAAACTGCGCCAGCAAACCGCAGCCCAACCCGCCCATGGCCATGCCGATCAAGGGTGCCACGCTGTTGATCAGCGGCCCATGCTGGCGGTCCGTATCAAGTAGCGTTGCACTCAGCACCGCAGTCGCCATCCCGGTGGCAAAGCCTTGCAGGACGCGGGCACTGATCAGCCAGGTAACACTGTCGGCATGAATAAACATCAACATCGCCAGGATGTTCAGTAGCACCGCGGTGAAGATCACCGGTTTGCGGCCCAGGTAATCCGAGAGCGAACCGACCGTCAGCAGCGCCGCCAGCAAACTGAGGGCATACACGCCGAAAATCAGGGTCAGCACCGCAGCCGAGAACTGCATTTGCTCCTGATACAAGTAATACAACGGTGTCGGCGCGGTGGATGCCGCCAGAAAACTGAGCAAGGTGATTGCCAGGAACCACAGGCTGGACCGGTTCGAACGAGTATTGGACATGCGCACACTCCGCAAAAGCTAATTTTTTGCTTTTGCGGAGTGTGCTACCGGGTTGCGCTTAAAGCAAATTCTTTGTGTTAAGGTCCGATGCATGGCTTTTTAGAAACGGCGCTGCCTTGAAAAGACTCCGCCGCGAAACAGGAAACACATCATGAGTACGCCCGCTTTACGTCCCGGTGGCCGCAGCGCCCGGGTACAGGAATCGATTCATAACGCCGTGCGCGAGCTTCTTGAAGAACAGGACCGCGCCACCCTCACCGTGCCGCAAATTGCTGCTCGCGCAGGGGTCACGCCGTCGACCATCTACCGGCGGTGGGGAGAATTGTCGGTGCTGCTCGCGGACGTCGCCCTTGCGCGCATGCAACCGGAAACCGAGTCGGTCAACACCGGCAGCCTGGCGGGTGATGTGCGCGCCTGGGCGGAACAGTATCTGGACGAGATGAGCTCAGCCCCCGGCCGCAACATGCTGCGCGACGTGCAGTCGAGCCTCAAGCCGAGCTACTGCGCAACGATCATTGGCGGGCAATTGCAGGTCATTCTGGATCGCTACCCGGATGAACCACAGCCCGGTGTCGACCGGCTGATCAACATGATCGCGGCGCCCATCGTGTTCCGCATCCTGTTTTCCGAAGCGCCGCTGGAGGTAGAGGAGTTGCATCGATTGATCGAGATTGCACTGACTCAGTGACGACCCTATCGAGAGCAGCCCCCTGCGACAGCCCGCCACGCCACGACCTTGGTCGACACTGACTAACCCCTGCCATCGTGCGAGACTGTCTGTCCGGGCGGGAGGCCCGGGTGTCTTTGGTTGCCGGGAGTTCCCATGTCGCTGTCCAGCGGGCTGATCGCCGCCGTCGCCCTGGCCTATATGGCCATCATGTTCGCCATCGCCTTTTACGGTGACCGTCGCAGCGCGCCGTTGCCGCCGCGGGTGCGTGCCTGGGTGTACAGCCTGTCACTGGCCGTCTACTGCACCAGCTGGACGTTCTTCGGTGCCGTTGGCCAGGCCGCCGAACAGCTGTGGTCGTTCCTGCCGATCTACCTTGGACCGATCCTGCTGTTGATCGGGGCGCCGTGGGTCCTGCAAAAAATGGTGATGATCAGCAAGCAGGAGAACATCACTTCGATTGCCGACTTCATTGCCGCACGCTATGGCAAATCCCAGTCGCTGGCGGTGGTGGTGGCGCTGATCTGCCTGGTCGGCGTGCTGCCCTACATTGCCTTGCAGCTCAAGGGCATCGTGCTCGGCGTGAATCTGCTGATCGGTGCGGGCGCCGACGCCATGGGCGTTCGCGCACAGGACACCGCGCTGGTGGTGTCGCTGGTGCTGGCGCTGTTCACCATTGTTTTCGGTACGCGCAACCTCGATGCCACTGAACACCACCGTGGCATGGTGCTGGCGATTGCGTTCGAGTCACTGGTTAAGCTGTTCGCCTTTCTGGCGGTCGGCGCGTTCGTGACCTTCGGTTTGTACGACGGTTTCGATGACCTGTTCAATCAAGCCATGCTCGCCCCACGCCTGGAGCAATACTGGAAAGAAACCATCAACTGGCCGTCGATGGTGGTGCAAACCGGCGTGGCGATGATGGCGATCATCTGCCTGCCGCGACAATTCCATGTGACCGTCGTCGAAAACATCGACCCGCAAGACCTGCGTCTGGCGAAGTGGGTGTTTCCGGCCTATCTCGCTTTGGCAGCATTGTTTGTCGTACCCATCGCCCTGGCCGGCCAGATGATGTTGCCGAGCTCGGTGTTGCCGGACTCTTTCGTCATCAGTCTGCCGCTAGCCCAGGCTCATCCTGCCCTCGCGTTGCTGGCGTTCATCGGCGGTGCGTCGGCGGCCACCGGCATGGTGATCGTGGCCAGCGTCGCACTGTCGACCATGGTTTCCAACGACATGCTTTTGCCATGGCTGCTGCGCCGCAACAACGCCGAGCGTCCATTCGAAGTGTTCCGCCAGTGGATGCTCTCGGTGCGCCGCGTGAGCATCGTGGTCATTCTGCTGCTGGCCTACGTGAGCTATCGGCTGCTGGGCTCGACCGCCAGCCTGGCAACCATCGGCCAGATCGCTTTCGCCGCGGTCACGCAACTGGCACCGGCGATGCTCGGCGCGCTGTACTGGAAACAGGCCAACCGCCGTGGTGTGTTTGCCGGTCTCGCCGCCGGCACCTTCCTGTGGTTTTACACGCTGATCCTGCCGATCGCCGCCCATAGCCTCGGCATGTCCCTGAACAGTTTCCCGGGCCTGGCCTGGCTGCACGGCAATCCGCTGAACCTGCCGATCACCCCGCTGACCCAAGGCGTGGTGCTGTCTCTGGCGGGTAACTTCACCCTGTTTGCCTGGGTCTCGGTGCTGTCGCGCACCCGCGTGTCGGAACACTGGCAGGCTGGCCGTTTCATCGGCCAGGAAATCAGCGCCCGCCCCAGCGCGCGCTCAATGCTTGCGGTACAGATCGACGACTTGCTGCAATTGGCCGCCCGCTTTGTCGGCGAAGAACGCGCCCGCCAGAGCTTCATCCGCTTTGCCTATCGCCAGGGCAAAGGCTTCAACCCGAACCAGAATGCCGACGGTGAATGGATCGCCCATACCGAACGCCTGCTCGCCGGCGTACTGGGCGCCTCGTCGACGCGGGCGGTGGTAAAGGCGGCCATCGAAGGTCGGGAGATGCAACTGGAGGACGTCGTGCGGATCGCCGATGAAGCCTCGGAAGTCCTGCAATTCAACCGTGCGCTGCTGCAAGGCGCCATCGAGAACATTACCCAAGGCATCAGCGTGGTCGACCAGTCACTGAAACTGGTGGCCTGGAACCGGCGCTATCTGGAGCTGTTCAACTACCCGGACGGTTTGATCAGCGTGGGTCGCCCCATCGCCGACATCATCCGCTACAACGCCGAACGGGGACTGTGCGGCCCCGGCGAAGCCGAAGTACACGTCGCCCGGCGCCTGCACTGGATGCGCCAGGGGCGTGCGCATACGTCGGAGCGATTGTTCCCCAACGGGCGGGTGATCGAACTGATCGGCAACCCGATGCCGGGTGGTGGTTTTGTCATGAGTTTCACCGACATCACCCCATTCCGCGAGGCCGAGCAGGCGCTGACCGAAGCCAACGAGAGCCTGGAACAGCGGGTAGCTGAGCGTACCCGTGAGCTCTCACAACTCAACGTCGCGCTGACCGAAGCCAAGGGGACCGCCGAGGCGGCCAACCAATCGAAGACCAGGTTCCTGGCAGCGGTCAGCCATGATTTGATGCAGCCACTGAACGCTGCGCGGCTGTTTTCCGCGGCCTTGACTCATCAGCACGACGGATTGCCCGGTGAGGCGCAAAAACTGATCCAGCACCTGGATAGCTCGCTGCGTTCTGCCGAAGACTTGATCAGCGATCTGCTGGACATTTCCCGCCTGGAAAACGGCAAGATCAACCCTGATCCCAAGCCATTTGCCCTCAGTGAGTTGTTCGACACCCTTGGCGCCGAATTCAAGGCGTTGGCTCGTGAGCAAGGCCTGCAATTCCGTGTCCGGGGCAGCAAGTT
Organism: Pseudomonas sp. Sample_10; assembly: GCF_004321495.1. Taxonomy (NCBI): domain Bacteria; kingdom Pseudomonadati; phylum Pseudomonadota; class Gammaproteobacteria; order Pseudomonadales; family Pseudomonadaceae; genus Pseudomonas; species Pseudomonas sp. Sample_10. The sequence goes on along the minus strand of NZ_RCOE01000283.1, from coordinate 4,244 downwards.
GCGCATCGACAGCGACATCAAACTGCTGCGCCGAATCCTGCAGAATTTCCTCACCAACGCCTTCCGCTACGCCAAAGGCCCCGTGTTGCTTGGGGTTCGTCGCCGCAAAGGCGAGCTATGCCTGGAAGTCTGGGACCGCGGACCGGGTATTCCGGCAGACAAGCAGCAAGTGATTTTCGAAGAATTCAAACGTCTCGACAGCCATCAGACACGGGCGGAAAAAGGCCTGGGGTTGGGCCTGGCGATTGCCGATGGTCTGTGCCGCGTGCTGGGTCACACCTTGCTTGTACGCTCTTGGCCAGGACGCGGCAGCGTATTCAGCGTCCGAGTACCGCTGGCCCGAGCGCAAACGGCGCTGCCCGCCAAGGCTGTCGAACTCAATGGCAAGTTGCTCAATGGCGGCCAGGTGCTGTGCATCGACAATGAGGACAGCATTCTGATCGGCATGAACAGCTTGCTCACGCGCTGGGGTTGCCAGGTCTGGACCGCACGCAACCGCGAAGAGTGCATGACCCTGCTCGCTGAGGGGATGCGACCACAATTGGCGTTGGTCGATTACCACCTGGATGACGGCGAGACCGGAACCGAATTGATGGCGTGGTTGCGAACTCGACTCGGTGAGCCTGTGCCGGGCGTGGTGATCAGCGCCGACGGGCGGCCAGAGACCATCGCTCAGGTACATGCGGCCGGACTGGATTACCTGACCAAGCCGGTCAAACCCGCGGCGTTGCGGGCGTTGTTGAGCCGGCATTTGCCGTTGTAGCGCCAGCGAAAACCCTTATTCCGGCAACTCGACCAAGCCATCGACATCGGTCATCGCCCGCTCCAGCAAATCTGCGGGCAAACTCTTGCTTGCCCTGGCCCCGAGCAACTTCAGTTGCTCGCTGCGACTGACCAGATTGCCGCGCCCTTCGGTCAACTTGTTACGCGCCGAGCTGTAGGCCTTGTCCAGTTGCTGCAGGCGATTGCCCACCTCGTCCAGGTCCTGGATAAACAACACAAACTTGTCGTACAGCCACCCGGCCCGCTCGGCGATTTCCCGGGCGTTCTGGCTTTGTCGTTCCTGCTTCCACAGGCTGTCGATAACCCGCAGTGTCGCGAGCAACGTGGTTGGGCTGACGATCACGATGTTGCGGTCGAACGCCTCCTGAAAAAGCGTCGGCTCGGCCTGCAATGCCGCGGAAAACGCTGCTTCGATCGGCACGAACAGCAACACGAAATCCAGGCTGTGCAAACCGTCGAGCCGCTTGTAATCCTTGCCGGCCAGGCCTTTGACGTGATTACGCAGAGACAGCACGTGCTGCTTGATGGCGATCTGGCTGATGCCTTCGTCCTCGGCCGCCACGTATTGCTGATAAGCCGTGAGGCTGACTTTGGAGTCGACCACCACCTGCTTGTCGCCGGGCAAATAGATGATCACGTCGGGCTGGAAACGCTCGCCGTCCGGCCCCTTGAGATTGACCTGAGTCTGGTACTCACGGCCTTTTTCCAGGCCGGCATGTTCGAGTACCCGCTCCAGGATCAACTCGCCCCAGTTGCCCTGGGTCTTCTGCCCTTTCAAGGCACGGGTCAGGTTGGTGGCTTCGTCGCTCAGGCGCAGATTAAGCTGTTGCAGGCGTTCCAGTTCCTTGGCCAGGGAGAAGCGCTCGCGCGCCTCGGCCTGATAACTTTCCTCGACACGTTTTTCGAACGATTGAATGCGTTCTTTCAGTGGGTCAAGCAGTTGTCCCAGACGCTGCTGGCTGGTTTCGGCAAAACGCTGTTCACGCTCATCGAAGATTTTCCCCGCCAACTCGGCGAACTGCGCGCGCAACTCGTCTCGGGAGCCCTGCAGGTCGTTGAGGCGTTGTTGATGGCTTTCCTGTTGTTCGCGCAGTTCAGCCTTGAGCGAGGCGGCCTGGGCATCCAGGCGCCGCAACTCGGCTTCCTTGCCGGCGCGCTCGATGTTCCAGGCATGGGCAGCATCCCGGGCGTCATCGCGTTCGATCTGCAACAACTCGACTTCACGGCGCACAGCGGCCAAATCTGCCTGCCTGGCGGCATTGGCCTGCCCCAGATCAGCGATTTCATCGCGACAGGTTTCAAGTTGTGAACTCAAGCCATCCTGCGCCAGTTGGGCCATGGCCAGACGCTCTTCCAGTAACGCGACGTCCGCTTGCGAGTTGCTCGCCCGGCGCTGAAGCTGCCAGGCCAATACCAGCAAAGGCAACGCAGCGCCTGCCAGACCGAGCAAGGCGCTGGTCAAGTCCATAGCCATAGCCATTCCTGCCTTCGAATTAAAGTTTGAAGGTTAACCAAGGCGTCAGGTCTTGGACAGCTCAGTCTTCGATCAGCCCCAGTTCCTGTTGTGCGCGCTGATCACCCGCCCGTGCGGCCTGCCGCAACAGGTCCTGGCCGATCCGGCGGTCCCGGGCGTTCCCGCATTCGCGGCACATCAGTTGGCCCAGGCGGCTTTGCGCGGCCACCACGCCCTCACGGGCAGGTTGTTTGAGCAAACGCCCGGCGATGTGTTTGACATTCGGGTTTTCGCCCAGTCGCGGACTGTCCAGCAACCACTCTGCAACCCGCATCGAAAAACGCTTGGGAGGGGCAACAGTGGATGTTTTGGAGGAAGAGGAATCGGATGGTGTACGAAACTTCATAAAGCACTGTGGGCAGATCGGAAGGCGCGCCACTCTACTCTTTTTTTCTTACAGGTAAAGCTGAAAAAATCCCGGCACGCCCGTCCTAGAGCAAGCGCTCGGGACAATCCACAGAAGCTGTGGATAACTCAGTGGACAACCGCCCTTGAAGAGCCGCAAAGCCCTGTGGAATGGGGCCTGCAGTCAAACTGACGATTTTTTCACCAGTAAAAAAAAGCGATGTTTTTCATTGACTTAAATTTTGGTTACAGGCACCCACTCCTCTCTGGAGCGGGATGACAGTGGCGTTACAGTCTGTGCAACTAATGTGTACAAGTAGCTCGCCGATGGTTATATCGAGGCGTTTTTTCGGCGCGATTTGGCATCGGTCCTGGGGATAAATCGCGGCAAACCCGCATTCCAGGCCGTTTGTCATCCGTCGGATGGTCATGACCATCGGTCGGAATCCGGATCATCCAAGCTCGCTATCAGGGCTCATGTCGGTTTTTTTACGGCTGTTCCAGGACCCCCTGGATATTCCTGTGGCTATCACACTTCCCTTTGCCGATTCAATCCGTTAGTATCCCCGGCGTTAGTACCAAGCTGAAAGTCAATTCTGGTCGAACAAATCCCCCCGGACTGCCTTCCCGATGGAAGCCCAACCGATAAAAGCGGGATCGACCACCTCGATGGTTTCCAGGTAAATCTTGCGTCAACACAGCCTTTGAATCGAAAGCAAAGGGTGTTGCCAGGCTCGCTTACTCTGACCGAACCAACCTGCAAATTGATCAGGATCCTCACCCCGGGCCCAGAACCTTAGCCCTTGATGTGTTGCCTGCCCTCCTAAGTACCTACCTGCCAGCCCAAGCGCGCCAATTTATCAGCGCTTCAAACTGGCTGCTTTGTTCCAGTCAGGTTCTTCGCTCGACCAACGGTGGTCGTCGTCACTGGAACGTTTTAATTTTGCACGGCTCTTATCCGTGTCGCTTGTAGGAACACCATGACTATGTCTACTCAAATCCATGCACAGGATGCCATCCGCACCCTAACCAACGCTTTTGCACCAATGAACTGCCTGATCATGGCCGCTCGCAAAGGCTGCTTCAGTTTTACCCTGGTCAACGAACACGGCATCGCCCGACACAGCGAACGCCTGTACCCCGATCAATACTCCAGCGCTGAACCGCTGCAGGCCGTGATCGAACGTACTCGTCAGGCACTGGTTGCCTGAGACGCCAGCAAGGCTGAAATACCAAAAGCCCCGCTCTCAAAAGCGGGGCTTTTTGTTGCCTGAAATTTCAGTTTGCCCGCAAAGCGGCTAAGCACCAACCGGTATAACGGTTATAACTGGAAGCTGGAAATATTTTAAAAACAGTCCTTTACGCAGCGAATATGACACTACACTTCAACTCAAGCGGCTTGATCCGCTTTCGGCGAGCCTGATTCGATCCATTGCTGCCAAGGCCCTGTTCAGGTATCGCCGTCCAATTCATGGTTTCGAGGGTTTTATGGGTATCGCTGCCAGCGAACTGTGCCGTTATGTGATTCGTCCGACGCTGATCTACCTTGGACGCCATAGCGCAACTGCCGAATCCCTGCTGCTGGGCATTGCCGCCAGTCAGT